>JALYLT010000022.1 GCA_030774095.1 Chloroflexota bacterium | reverse complement strand
AGCCGTCGGGGTGCGCGACCCGGACGAGCTCGCGCGCCAGCTTCGGTGGGTCGACGTCTTCGAGGGAAAAGCAGAGCACGAGGCCGTAGCGTCCGTCGCGCGCGCCGAGCGGCAGTTTCAGTGGAGCAATGTCGAGCTGCCCACTAAGGTGCTCGAGCGGGCGGTCGTACTTCGTCACCTTACCGATACGGAGCGTCGGGAAACCCGCCTTCGCACCGAGTTTAGGCAACACCTCTTCGACCGCGCGGAGGCCGCGGGGCTGGGCCATCGGGCGAGTCTAAGAAGACTGAACGCGCGGTACGCGTCGTGCATGGTGAGTCGTCATGCTTGGTCAGCGTTTCGCGCGCCCGGTCCTCGTCGTCGATGACGATGACGCGACCCGCTCGGCGGAGCGTGCCGTCCTGACCGAGGACGGATTTCGTGTCGTCGAGGCGCGCGACGGTGAAGAGGCGATGCTCGCGATCCAGAACGATCCCCCTGCGGTCGTGGTCCTCGATATCCAGATGCCCGGCATGGACGGACCGGCGTTCGCGCGCGACCTGCGGATGACGCTAAAGCGCGTTCCGCTGGTGATCCTTACCGGCGTCGACGACCCAAAGCACGAGGCCGACCGCTGCAACGCGGAGGCGTTCCTGAGCAAGCCGTTCGACGCGCCCGAGCTCGTGAGGGTGGTCCGTCGTTTCGCCAGTTAGTCCTCGGGTTTAGCCTTCGATCATGCCTGCGCGTCTGCTTGTCAAAGAACCCACGCAGACCACCGAGCGTCCGCCCGAGGATCTCTCCGAGCTGCGCGACCGCCCGTGCTGGCTCGATATCAGCGATCCCCAGAGCAAAGATTTCGCTCTCGCCGCGAAGGAGCTCAACCTGCACCCTCTCGCGGTCGAGGACGCGCAGCAGCGGCACGAGCGGCCGAAGATCGACCAGTACGACGACCACTACTTCATCGTCTTCTACGCGCTCGAGGAGCCGTCACCGGGGGTAGTGCGCGAGATCGAGATCTCCATCTTCATGAAACAGAATGCGATCGTCACCGTGCACGAGGGCGACTTCACCGCGCGCGCCGCCGTGGAGAAGCGCTTTCGCGAGGGGAAGCTGCAGACGACCGGTCTCCTGCTCCATGCGCTCCTCGACACCCTCGTCGACCAGTACTTCAAGATCGTGGACGCGTTCGGCGATCGCGTCGAGCTCCTCGAGTCGATGGTCGTGGGTGGCGAGGCGCCTGACTACGACACCTCCATCCGCGAGCTGTTCGTGCTGAAGCGCGACCTGGTGCGGATCCGCCACCTCATCGCACCGGAGCGCGACGTCCTGACGGTCCTCGTGCGTGGCGATGTCGTCGAGCTGCGCGAGACGGGCCGCCGGGCGTACTTCCAGGACGTGTACGACCACATCTCGCGCGTGACTGACGAGATCGACACGTTCCGCGAGCTCACGTCGAACGTGATCGACGCGCACTTGGCGTCGGTGTCCAACCGGCTCAACGAGGTCGTGAAGGTGCTCACGAGCATGGCGACCGTGCTGCTGGTGCTCACCGTCGTCACCGGTTTCTTCGGCCAGAACTGGAAATTCATCCCGTACGACAGCGAACCTCTGTTCTTCGCGTCGCTGATCTTCATGGTCGCGGTGGCCGCCGGCACCGCGTATTACTTCCGACGCAAGGGGTGGCTCTAGCCGCTAACCTGTGTCCTGCATTGCCCGAGCGTGGGGGCAGCTTCGGCGGCGACCTCCTGTCCGTGGGCTTCCAAGTTGCGGTGGTCATAGGGGCGCCGCTGCTCATAGCCGCATACGTGGGGCAAAAACTCGACGAGGCCTACGGGACGACGCCGTACCTCGTGCTCGTGTCGATCCTGGCGGGCATGGCGATCGCGGGCCTGGGGATGTTCCTGATCATCAAGCGATACATCGATGCGAATCCGCAGCAGCCGGTCAGCCCGGCGGCACGCGAGGCCGGCCGGCGCTGGGACCGCGAGATCGCGGAACGGGAAAGAAAGAAAGAGGCGGGCGAGGAGAGCGAGTGAGACAGGCAATCATCGTCGTCTTGCTACTCAACGCCGCCGCAGTGATCGGCGCTGGTCTCACCGGCAATCTTCCACAGTGGCCACCGTCGCCACATGAGATCCATATCGCCGATCTGGCGGGAACCCCGATCATCCACATCGGTGGTGAGGAGCATCCACCCGAGCGCGGCGTGATCCGGATCTGGAACGACATCAGCATCTCGAACTCGATCATCACCGCATGGATCGTGATGGCGGCGCTTGTCGTGGTCGGTGCCCTCGCCGGCCGCGTGGTTGGTGAGGTGCCGGGGCGGTTACAAGGGTTCTTCGAGCTGATCGTGCAGGTCATGGCCGACTTCATGCGCCAGGCCGGTGGCGTCGATGTCGTGAAGCATCTGCCGCTGTTCGGCACGCTGTTCCTCTTCACGCTCGCCTGCAACTGGCTTGGTCTTGTTCCGTTCGTTGGGCAGATCGAGATCCTGCGCTCACCGACGGCCGACTACCACACCAACCTTGCCATGGCCTTGATCGGATTCGCGTGGTATCAGGTAGTGGGCATCCGTCGACACGGCCTCGGCTACTTCACTCGGTGGATCAACTTCACCGGATTCAAAGAGGGCTACATCGTGGGCCCCGTCATGGTGCTCGTCGGGGTAATCGACCTCATCAGCGAGCTCGTGCGGATCCTGACACTCACGCTTCGACTCTGGGCCAACATCTGGGGTGGCGAGCTGGTTCTCTCGGTGCTCGCGGCGCTGGTCTTGATCCCAAGCATCCTGCTCCCGTTCATCGGCCTCGAGCTGTTCGTCGGCTTCATCCAGGCGTTCGTCTTCGCATTCCTCGTGGTCGTCTACATCATCCTTGCACTCGAGTCACATGGCGGCCATGAGGAGGAGCACGCGGTCTCTCACGAAAGCACACACGCGGAACCCGCAACGGCATAAATCGCAGGGAGGATCTCGAATGAATCTGGCTTGGCTTGGCGCTGGCATCGCTATCGGCTTTGGTGTTCTCGGAGCTGGTCTGGGTATCGGCATCGCGGCCTCGAAGGTCGCGGAAGCGACGGGCCGCAACCCCGACGCCGCCAACGCGATCCGTATCAACGCGATCATCATCGTCGCATTCGCCGAATCCCTCGGCATCTTCGCCACCGTGGTGGCGATCCTGCTGCTGGGCCAGAGCGCCTAACGTGCTCTTCAGCCCACTCGCGGCAGAGGGCTCCGGGACGGCGCTTGTGGTGCACCCGTTCTGGGTGCTTGTCTCGATCGTCAACTTCCTCGTACTCCTTTATCTACTGCGCCGCTTCATGTGGGGCCCAATCACGGCGACGCTCGACAGCCGCGCCGTCAAGATCCGCGAGGGCCTCGAGCTCACCGAGTCCGCAAAGCGCGAGCGCGAGCAGCTGAAGCAAGAGGTCGAGAAGACGATGGCGGAGGCGCGTCGTGAGGCCGCGGCTATCGCCGAGCGCACCACGAAGGCGGCCGAGGCCGCCGCCGCGGACATCCGCGTCCAAGCGAAAGCGGAAGCCGACCGCATCCGTGAAAAGGGCCGCACCGACGCGGAGCACCTCCACGATCAGGCCCTTGCCCAGCTGCGCAGCGAGGTCGCGTCGATGGTCGTTCTGGCGGCGAGCCGCATCCTCGGCAAGGAGATCAACGCCGAGCAGCACCGCGCGCTCATCGAACGCTCTCTTGAGGAAGCGGGCACGGAGTTGAAGCAGAGCTGATGGCGCTCAGCGGATCGTCGGCGCGTCGTTACGCCGAGGCGGTCTACCAGATCGGCACCACCGAGAAAGCTGTCGAAGAGTTCGGCTCGTCGCTCCAGCGTCTTGGCGAGGCGCTCAGCGGTGACATCCTGCGCCCGCTGCGCAATCCCGGGGTCCCGCTGCGCGCGAGGCGCGCGGCTCTGGACGCCGCCACCGCCGCAGAGCCGAAGGCGATCCGTTCGCTCCTCGATCTGCTGCTCGAGCGCGAGCGCATCGCGCTGTTCCCGCAGATCGCGACGGCGTATGTCGATCTCGTCGAGCGGCGCGCCGGGATCGTCAAGGGCACGATCACGACGGCGAAAGAGGTCAGCGCGACGGAGCGGGAGGACCTCGTACGCCAGCTCGAGCGATGGAGCGGCAAGAAGATCCGCGCGACGTTCGCCGTGGACGAGTCGCTGATCGGCGGCGCGAAAGTACAGGTCGGCGACCGGCTCATCGATTCATCGCTGAAGGCACAGTTGGACGAGCTCCGGCGCGAGCTCGCGAGCTAGAGGGAGAACACCGTGGCGACGACGTCTGAGATCACCGACATCATCAAGGCGCAGATCCAGAAGTTCGAAGGACGGTCCGAATCCGTCGATGTCGGCACCGTGGTCGAGATCGGCGACGGCATCGCGCGGATCCACGGGCTCGCGGCCTGCATGGCGTCGGAGCTGCTCGACTTCGGCAACGACGTCTTCGGTCTCGCCTTCAACCTCGAAGAGGACACCGTTAGCGCGATCATCCTCGGCGACTACACGGGCATCGAGGAGGGGGGTGAGGTCCGTACCACCGGCCGCATCGTCGAGACCTCGGTCGGGCCGCAACTCGTCGGCCGCGTCGTGGACCCGCTCGCGCGCCCGCTCGACGGGAAGGGCCCGATCGACACGAAGGAATCCCGGCCCGTTGACGTCGTCGCGCCCGGCGTGATGTCCCGACAGAACGTCGATACGCCGGTGCAGACGGGCATCAAGGTCATCGACGCGATCACGCCGATCGGCCGTGGGCAGCGCGAGCTGATCATCGGCGACCGCCAGACTGGCAAGACCGCGGTCGCGATCGACACGATCATCAATCAGAAGGGCCAGGACCTCATCTGCATCTACGTCGCGATCGGGCAGAAGGACTCTTCGGTCGCGAAGATCGCCGCGATCCTCGAGGAGCACGGCGCGATGGAGCACACGATCATCGTCGTCGCCGGCGCGTCGGACCCGGCCACGCTCCAGTACCTCGCGCCGTTCGCCGGCTGCGCGATGGGCGAGTACTTCCGGGATAAGGGCCAGGACGCGCTCGTCGTCTACGACGACCTGTCGAAGCACGCCTGGGCCTACCGGCAGGTCTCGCTCCTCACGCGGCGTCCTCCTGGTCGCGAGGCGTATCCCGGCGATGTCTTTTATCTGCACTCGCGCCTCCTCGAGCGCGCCGCGCGCCTCAACAAGGAGAACGGTGGCGGCTCGCTGACCGCGCTCCCGCTCATCGAGACGCAGGCGAACGACATCTCCGCGTACATCCCGACGAACGTCATCTCGATCACCGACGGCCAGATCTACCTCGAGACCGACCTCTTCAACCAGGGCATCCGCCCGGCCATGAACAGCGGCCTCTCGGTCTCCCGGGTCGGCGGCGACGCGCAGACCAAGGCCATGAAGTCGGTGGTGAAGGGCCTCAAGGCCGATCTCGCCCAGTACCGCGAACTGGCGGCCTTCGCGCAGTTCGGCTCGGACCTCGACAAGGCGACGCAGCAGCAGCTGCGGCGCGGCGAGCGGATCACCGAGATCATGAAGCAGCCCCAGTACCAGCCGCTCTCACTCGTACAGGAGGTCCTGATCATCTTCGCGGCGTCGAACGGCTACGTCGATGACGTGCCGGCCGCGCGGGTGAAGGACTTCGAGCGCGACCTCTACCGCTTCATGGAGACGCAGTACAAGCCGCTTGCTGACAAGATCGCGAAAGAGAAGAAGTTCGACGCCGAGATCGAGAAGCAGGCGCGCGCGATGATCGAGGAGTTCAAGAAGACCGTTTCCTATGACGAGGCGAAGGTGGCGGCGGTCGAGCCGAAGCGCGCCGTTGAAGGTGGCCCGGCCGGCGCCGGCGGAGCCGGGGCGGGCCGCACGACAGCGCAGCCAGACACCAAGCAGCCCGCTGAGGCAAAGGCCTAAGTGCCGAGCGAACGAGACCTGCGGAGACGCGCCCGCTCGGTCAAGAACATCCAGCAGCTCACGCGTGCGATGCAACTCGTCGCCGCGTCGAAGATGCGCCGCGCACAGGAGGCCGTGCTCGCGTCACGTCCGTACGAGCAGAAGCTGCGGTCGGTGCTCAACGAGCTCGCTCCGTACGCGGATCCCGAGGTCAGCCGCCTGCTCCACCGCCGGACGCCGGTGCGCAAGGTCGCCGTCGTGCTCATCACGACCGACCGCGGCCTGGTGGGTCCGATGAACGTGAACCTGCTCCGGACGGCCATCCGTTTCGCGCAGGAGCAGCCGGCGATCGCGTACATCGCGGTCGGCAAGAAGGGCATCGGCTCGCTCCGCCGTCTGCGCACTCCGGTGATCGCGGAGTTCCCGGGGATCCCGGATCGACCGACGACGAGTGACACGAACGTCATCGCTCGCGTGGCGGTGGACGAGTTCACCAGCGGGAATGTCGACGAAGTGCACCTGGCCTTTACGCGTTTCATCAACACGCTCCGCCAGGAGCCGACGATCCGGCGGATCCTTCCACTGGTGCCCGAGGAGGAAGACCTCGACGACCTCCCGCCCATCCAGTACTTGTTCGAACCGGATCCGCAGGCCGTGATGGACGTCATCCTCCCGCGCTTCATCGAGATGGCCGTGTACCAGGCGATCCTCGAGTCGAAGGCCTCGCAGTTCTCCGCGCAGATGGTCGCGATGCGCAACGCGACCGATGCCGCGGACGACATCATCGGCGACCTCACGCTCGCGGCGAACAAGGCGCGTCAGACGCGCATCACCAAAGAGATGCTGGAGATCGCTTCGGGTGCCGAAGCGCTGAAGGGGTAGCGACGTGGCAGTAAAGACGGCAGCGAAGAAAAAGGAAACGACCGGGACCGGCGAGATCGTCCAGATCATCGGCCCCGTGCTGGACGTGCACTTCGAGGAGGGAGAGCTCCCGGAGATCTACCACGCCCTCACGGTGAAGCGCGACGAGGGTGACGAGCTCGTCACCGCCGAGGTCCAGCAGCACCTCGGGAACAACTGGGTGCGTGCGGTCGCGATGCAGAGCACCGACGGCCTACGACGCGGGATGAAGGTGACGAACACCGGTGGTCCGATCACGGTGCCGGTCGGGAAGGAAACGCTGGGGCGCCTTTTCAACGTCGTTGGCGAGCCGATCGACGGCAAGGGCCCTGTGAAGGGCGAGCGACGTGATCCGATCCACCGGCAGCCGCCGTCCTTCGCCGACCAGGCGACAACTGCGGAGATCTTTGAGACCGGCATGAAGGTCATCGACCTGATCTGTCCGTTCCTGAAGGGCGGGAAGTCCGCGGTATTCGGCGGCGCCGGTACCGGTAAAACGATCGTCATCCAGGAGCTCATCCGCAACGTCGCCGCCGAGCACGGTGGCTATTCGATCTTCTGCGGCGTTGGCGAGCGCTCGCGCGAGGGCACGCAGCTACTCGGTGAGATGCGCGAGTCCGGTGTCATCGACAAGATGTCGATGGTCTTCGGGCAGATGAACGAGCCGCCGGGGGCGCGCCTGCGCGTCGCGCTCACCGGGCTGACGATCGCCGAGTACTTCCGCGACGAGGAGGGACGCGACCTCCTCATCTTCATCGACAACATCTTCCGCTTCACGCAGGCGGGCTCCGAGGTGTCGGCGCTCCTCGGCCGCATGCCGAGCGCCGTGGGCTACCAGCCGACACTCGCGACGGAGATGGGCGAGCTGCAGGAGCGGATCACCTCCACGAAGAAGGGATCGATCACGTCGCTGCAGGCGGTCTTCGTGCCGGCCGACGACTACACCGACCCCGCGCCGGCGACCACGTTCGCCCACCTCGACGCCTCGATCCGCCTCGAGCGCTACCTGACCGAGCTCGCGCTCTATCCGGCGGTCGATCCGCTCACATCGACGAGCCGCGCGCTCGACCCGCTGATCGTCGGACAGGAGCACTACGAGGTCGCGCGCGAGACGCAGCGCGTGTTGCAGCGCTACAAGGACCTGCAGGACATCATCGCGATCCTCGGCGTGGACGAGCTGTCCGACGACGACAAGCTGCTCGTCGCGCGCGCCCGGAAGATCCAGCGCTTCCTCGCGCAACCCATGTTCGTCGCCGAGCAGTTCACCGGATTGTCGGGCGTGTACGTGAAGGTGCCCGACACGGTGCGGAGCTTCAAAGAGGTGCTCGAGGGCAAGCACGACGATCTGCCCGAGCAGGCGTTCTTCAACGTCGGCACGATCGAGCAGGCCCGCGAGAAGGGCGAGCGCATGGCGAAGGAGGCCGCGTAGCCGTGCCCCTTCGTCTAGAGGTCATCACGCCGGAGCGCGTCGTCTACGCCGACGACGTCGACATGGTCATCGCCCCTGCGACCGATGGGTACGTCGGGATCCTGCCGCACCACGCGCCACTGCTGACCACGCTCGGTCCCGGCGAGTTCCGGGTGAAGAAGGGCGGGGTCGAGGAAGTACTCGCGGTGTTCGGCGGATTCATGGACGTGCGCGGCGATCGCGTGGTGGTCCTCACCGAGGACGCCGAGCACGCCGAGGACATCGATGCCCAGCAGGCGCAGGTGGCGCGTGACCGCGCCCAGCAGGCCCTGCAGGCGGGGCCGATGTCCGCTGCCGACGAGGCCCGCGCCCGGGCCAGCCTTCAGCGTGCCCTCGTCCGCATCCGGGTCAGCGAGCGGAGGCGGCGCCGGGTCTAGCGCAAGCAGAACTGAACGGATCCGTCCGATGGCCGTACGGATGTGGCCTCCTGGCGTTCGCTTTCCGGTGCGGATACGCTGACGTCGGCGCGGTCGGGGCCGCGGCCAGCGGAGTGGTTGATTGAGGGGTTTGGCGCTTCTGGTGATCGGTGTCGTGCTGCTCGCCTCGTGTGCGGGCGCATCGGTCGCTCCAACGTCTTCCGAAGCTGAGACGACCGACGAGGTCGCCGCACCGACCACAGTGCCCATGTCCACACCGTCGCCGACCGCCGAGCCGACGGTCGACCCACGCCTCTACGCGAAGCTTCGCGTATTCGTGGCTTCCGAGAGCACCGATCAGGTCTGGGTACTTGAGGGCGCGCCCGACACTCCGTTCGCGCTGGTCGGCAAGATCCCGGTCGGACGCATGCCGCATCAGCTATCCGTCTCGCCCGACGGCAAGTTCGTCGCGGTCAACAACCGGATGGCGAATACGACCTCGGTGATCGATCCGATCGCGATGAAGGAGATCGTCCGCCTTCCGGTGGGGAAGCAGCCGCACGGCATCATCTGGTCGCCCGACGCCAAGACGCTGTTCGTCGCCCATGAAAAGGACACGTACATCTCGCGGTTCGAGGCAGGTACTTGGAAATCGCTTCCGCCGCTGATGGTCGGCGTCCCGCAGCACGTCCTCTCTATGAGCGCCGCGAAGCCGAATGAGCTGTGGTTCACGGTCACGAACTCGAATGAGAACGATCATCTTCGCGTGTACGACCTCGACACGAAGCTGATCACACGCGTAAAAGTGAACGACGTCCACGACGCGTATTTCACTCCCGATGGAAGCGAGATGTGGTCGAGCTCGTCCGGTTTCCTGGACAGGCCGTCGGACCGGATGGTCATCTACGACCCCGTCACGAAGACGGTGAAGCAGGAGATCCACTTCAAGGGCCGTTATCCGTTCCACACGCTGAAGGTCTTCCAGGACGGCGTGTATTACCCGAGCAACAGCAACGTGATGGTGCTTTCGGATCATCTCGGACCCTCACTGCTGTGGGTCGACTGGCGCGAGCGGGCCATCCTCGGCGAGACCAAGCTGGGCCAGCAGCCGTTCCATTCGACCTACGACCCCGAGGGTGACCGCATGCTCGTGACCACGAACGTCGATGGCATGGTGAACGTGATCGACATGAAGACCCGGCAGGTCGTGCAGAAGCTGCCCGTGACCAAGGCGCACGGCATCGCGTCGGTGGGGATCGCCGCTCCTTAATCGCGGGCTAGGCTGGGCGTCGCAATGCTGATGCGTCTGTTGGCCGTGGTGTTCAACGCGTTTCCCGTGCGCTGGCAGCGGCGTTTCATGACCGCCGCCCATGACCGCTTCCTCGTCGGTGTCACGGGGCTCGGGGTCGATGGATCGGGTCAGGTCCTTCTCGCGCGACACCGCTTCGGCGCGCCGCAGTGGCGGTTCCTCGGCGGGTTCCTCCATCCGCGCGAGCGGGTCGAGGATGCCCTCGCGCGCGAGATCCGCGAGGAGACGGGTCTCGTCATCGAGGTGGGACCGGTCCTCGAGGTCGTCACGGGCTACCGCTGGGAGCGCGTCGAGATCGTGTTCGCCTACCGCGTCGCCGGCGGCACTGCGGTCCTCACCAGCGAGATCGAGGAGCTTCGCAGCTTCCCGCCCGACGCGCTTCCCGAGGTGCGCGCCGACCAACGCGGGCTGATCGAGCGCCACGCCGCTGCCGCGATCGGCTGGGCTCAGCGCAGATGAGGGTCCAGCGCATCGACCACGTCGTCCTGACGGTCGCTGACGTCGACAAGACGATCGCGTTCTATCAGCGCGTGCTTGGCATGAACGCCATCACGTTCGACGAGGGACGGCGAGCCCTTGCGTTCGGCGATCAGAAGCTCAATCTCCATCAAGCCGGTCGCGAGTTCGAGCCAAAGGCGCGGCAGCCGAAGCCCGGCGCGGTCGACATCTGCTTCACGACGGACACGCCGCTCGACGAGGTGGCGGCACACCTGCGGGATTGCTCGGTCGAGATCGAGCTCGGCCCGGTCGACAAGACCGGCGCGCGCGGACCCCTACGTTCGCTTTACTTCCGTGATCCCGACGGCAACCTGATCGAAGTTTCCAACGAGGTAATCGCATCACCATGAGTGAGCTCACAGCTGCCGACCGTGTTTGGAATAGGGCAACGGAGCAGAAGCGCCAGGGGAAACCCGGTGACGCCGCCTTGTCCGTGCTCATCGGGGCGCACGGTTTGGTGATGAACGGTGGCGTGCTGAACTGCGTTGAGATCCTGTCCGATGAAGAACTTCAGGAGGCGCTCGCCGGCTACCAATACTTCCGAGTTGAAGTCGCTCGAGTCTTCCAACGGGCTAAGGCGGCAACCGATGAAGAAAAGGACGACCTTGAATCAACGCTCGATGAGGAATACGAGCAGATTGCAGGCGACGAGCTGCTAATGGCCGTGTTCAAAGCGCACCACGCGGAGCATCCAGAAGCCTACGATCCCGTCGACGATTGAGGCTCGATTCCGAACCGGCGTCGTAATTCAGTCGGCCTTCGAGTCCTCTAGAGCGGCGCTGATTTCTCTTATGTGCTGGTAGTGCTCGAACTCGTGCTCGAGTAGCCGGCGCATCACGCGTTTGGTCGTCCAGCGCCGGCCCATGATCGTGTGATCGCGCCAGTCGTCGGGCTCCATCACGCTGAAGCGCTGCACGATCAGGCGGTGCACGGCTTGATATGAGCTGAGCGGATCCGTTGGCCATTTCTCGAGACGTGAGAGCAGCACGATGTCCGTGGTCATCATGTGCTCCAGCGCCTGTCGCACGCTCCACGCGTCGTCGTTCGGCTTCTGTTCGAGCCGGTCGGCGCCCAGCTTGGTCACGAGCGCCATGACCGCGGCACGCGACGCCTCGTACTGGTGGATGAAGTCGCGGATCTCGTGCTCCTCGAACGGCTGGTCCTCGCCCGGCACGAGCGGCGGTGTCTCGAGCTCGCCGACGGGCACCGTCTCAGGATCGATGTCCTTCCAGTGATCGATGGCAACTCCGTGCGCCTCGAGCAGCGCGCGGTATTCGTGGAACGCCCGTCGCGCCTTCGCGACCGCTTCGTCGCGGGTCTTTCCCGACGCGACGCAGCCCGGGAGGATCGGGATGATGGCCAGGAAGTAACCCGGCTGAGCCTCGGCCGCATAGATCTTCGCCTCGGTCATACCGCCATCCACACCTTCTGCCCGCAGTCGGGCCGGATCGAACGTGACGTGCCATTCACGGCGACGCGCAGAAGTCCGGGACCCTGCTCGATCATCTCGAGCGTCACGCCGGGCCGCACGCCCTGCGTGTCGAGGTATTCGAGGAAGCCCGGCTCGTGCTCGAATTGATCGGGGATCCGCTCGACCGTCGCGTGCTCGCCGATGGCGAGGCGCTCGAGTGGTCGTGTGGGGCGCGATGTCGTGCCCGGCATCGGATTGCCGTGCGGGCACGTCTGCGGATCGCCGAGGACGCGCACCAGGCGCTCCTCCATCTCGTGCGACATCGCGTGCTCGATGCGCTCGGCCTCCTCGTGCGTCTTCCACCACTCGTAGCCGAGGAGATCGACGAGCATCCGTTCCGCGAGCCGGTGGCGCCGGACGACCCGGCTCGCGGCGCTGAGGCCGCGCTCCGTGAGGCGGACCTCCTTGCGGTCATCGAGCCGGAGCAGCCCGTCGCGCTCCAGGCGATGGACCATCTCGGACACGGCTGCGGGCGAGATCCGCAGGAACTCCGCGAGGCGCGCGCCGATGACCTGGCCGCCCTCGTCGGCGAGGGTGTAGACGGCCTGGAGGTACTCCTCGGTCGCCGGGGAAGCCTGTGTCGTCATTCTTGACCCGCCAGGTCGGAAATTGTTAGGCTCACCTTAGGTCTGCGAGAGTCCACGAAACGGGCGAGCCACGGCCGAGTATCGCACCGGGAGATCGAAGTGAGCGCGGGCGACATCAGCGCGCTGATCCTCAGCCTTCGCGAGGGAGTCGAGATGGCCCTCGTTGTGGGCATCGTGCTGGCGTATCTCGGCCAGGTCGGCGCGCAGGGCGCACGCAAGTGGGTCTGGGCGGGCGCCGTCGCGGCAGCCGGGGTGAGTCTTCTCGCGCTGGGGATCCTCAATGCGCTGAACGCGGAGTTCGAAGGCACCACCGAGCAGATCTTCGAGGGGACGACGATGCTGCTCGCGACGCTTTTCCTGACGTGGATGGTCTTCTGGATGCTTCGCAATTCGCGCTACCTGAAGTCCGAGCTGCAGCGCGGCGTCCAGGGCGTGCTCGAGCGTGGCGGCGCGGCCTGGGGCCTCTTCTTCCTCGTGTTCTTCGCGGTGGTGCGTGAAGGCGTGGAGCTCGCGCTCCTGCTGTTCGCCGCGCCCGGCGAAGGGAAGCTCGTCGGATCCGTTATCGGCCTCGCGCTCGCGATCGGGGTCGGCGTCCTCATCTACGCGTTCGGGCGACGCATCGACCTTCGCACGTTCTTCAAGGTCACGACGGTGATCCTGATCATGTTCGCCGCAGGACTGTTCGCGCACGCCGCGCATGAATTCGCGGAGGCCGGACCGCTCGCGGCCATCGAAGGTCCGAAGCTGTGGAGCACGGCGGCCATCCTTCCTGACGATTCGGGACTTGGTGCGGTCCTTCGTGCGTTCCTCGGGTATCAGGACGAGCCGACGGTCCTCGAGCTCGTCGCGTACGTCGGTTACTTCGTCGTTGTGTGGCTGCTGTCGAAGACGAACCTCACGCGCCAGCCGATCCGCGTACCGACGGAGGCGACGCGCACGGCCTGATCACCGCGCGCCACCACAACGCGCGCATCACCGCGACGTTCTAGATTTAGTCCAGATGTTCACAAAGCAGATCGGCATCGACCTCGGTACGGCGAACGTCATCGTGTACGTGCGTGGCAAAGGCATCGTCCTCACCGAACCATCGGTCGTCGCCCTCGCTCACGACGACGGATCGCCACGACCGCGCATCGTCGCGGTCGGAGAGGAAGCGCGTCTGATGCTCGGTCGGACGCCCGGGAACATCACCGCGCAGAAGCCGATGCGTGACGGCGTCATCGCCGACTACGTCATCACCGAATACATGCTCAAGTACTTCATCGACAAGGTGTGCGGCCGCATCCGCATCTTCCATCCCGAGCTCATGATCTGCGTCCCCTCCGGCGTGACGAGCGTCGAGCGTCGCGCGGTCAAGGACGCCGCGGTGCGGGCGGGCGCGCGCGTCGCGCACCTCATCGAAGAGCCGCTCGCCGCGGCGATCGGCGCGAACATCCCGATCTCCGGTCCGAGTGGGAACCTCATCATCGATATCGGCGGCGGTACGGCCGAGATCGCGGTGATCTCGCTCGGTGGCATCGTCGTATCGCGCAGCGTCCGCGCCGCGGGCAACAAGCTCGACGAGGCGATCGCGAACTTCGTGCGCAAGCGGTACAACCTCATGATCGGCGAGCGCACCGCCGAAGACGTGAAGATCCAGATCGGCTCGGCGATGCCGATGGACCAGGAGCTCACGATGGAGGTCCGCGGGCGCGATCTCATCGCGGGTCTCCCGCGGACGATCACGATCGGGAGCAATGAGATCACCGAGGCGATGGATCCCGTGCTGCAGCAGATCATCACGTCAGTGAAGGCCGTCCTGGAAGAGACGCCGCCGGAGCTGGCATCGGATGTCATCGACAAGGGCATGGTGCTCTCGGGTGGTGGCGCGCTCCTGCGGAACATGGACAAGCTCTTGACGCAGGTGACGGGCGTTGCCTGCTACGTCGCGGAAAACCCGCTCTACTGCGTGGCGAAGGGCACCGGTCTGGCGCTCGAGCACATCGACTTCTTCCGCAGAAGCCTCGTCGCCGTCCGCTAAGTAAGGTCGTGTCCGCGCGGGTCGACGTGCTCGGCGTGGGCTTCGACCGCCTCGACCTTGCTGGCGCCGCGGAACGCATCCTGCGCCGCCTCGACACCGGCGAGCGCACGTTCGTGATCACGGCGAACCCGGAATTCGTGATGCTGGCGCGCCAGGACGCGGCAGTCGCCCAGATCGCACGGGAGGCAAGTCTCGTCGTCGCAGATGGAAGTGGCGTCGTCGCCGCATCGCGCCTCCTGCGCGACGGGCTGCCGCGCGTGCCGGGTCGACTTCTCGTCGATGCGCTCGTGCCGCACCTCGCCCAGCGCCGCTCGCCGGTCTTCTTTCTGGGCGCAGCGCCGGGTGTCGGCGAGCGCGCCGCGGCCGAGGTCCGTCGCCGCGCGCCCGGTTTCGTCGTAGCCGGGGTGCATGCGGGTTCGGCCGGGCCTGAGGACGATGCGGTCTCGGTCGAGCGCGTGCGCGAGAGCGGCGCTCAGGTGTTGCTCGTCGCGTACGGCATGCCGAGGCAGGAGCGATGGATCGCGCGAAATCTCCCGGCGCTGCCGTTGGTGTGCGTCGCGATCGGCGTTGGCGGCGTCTTCGATCAGCTTGCCGGCGTCCAGAAGGTGCCGCCGCCCGCGTTGCACGCGATCGGTCTCGAATGGCTCTGGCGGCTCGCTCGCGACCCGCGGCGCT
>JALYLT010000021.1 GCA_030774095.1 Chloroflexota bacterium | reverse complement strand
ACGCCAACGAGTGGGCCGAGCCGAATCCCGCTGGCGACTGGCTTACCCCGGAAGAGCTCGATGCCGTCCTTCTCAACCGCTACCCGACCGCGGCCATCGATCTGCGCGGACTGCTCGCCGAGCGCTACCACGTCGAGCCCGACCAGCTCGTGCTCGGCAACGGCAGCAACGAGGTCCTGCTCAACACGTTCCTCGTGTTCGGCGGACACGGCCGCAAGACGCTCTTGTTCCAGCCGACGTATTCGATGCACGCGCGGCTCACGGTCATCGCCGGCGGAACGGTGGTCGACGAGATCATCGGTCTCCCGTACGACATCACACGCGAGCGTGCGGTCGCGACCGCGGCGAAAGCCGGCGCGGACATCATCGTGTTCACGACGCCGAACAATCCGACAGGTAACGAGGTCCCCTTCGGCGCGATCCTCGCGGTCGCCGAAGCGCATCCAGAGACGCTCGTGCTTGTCGATGAGGCGTACAGCGACTTCGCCGGCACGACGCTGCTTCCAGAGCTCGCGACGCATCCGAACATGGTCATCAGCAAGACGTTCTCGAAGGTCCGGGCTGCGGCTGGGCTGCGCGTCGGCATCCTCGTGACGCATCCGGCGGTCGCCGAGCTGTTCCGCGCGGTGCAGCTCCCGTACAACGTGAGCTCGCTGACGCACGCGGTCGCCGCGAAGATCGCCAAGGATGACGCCTCGGTCTCGCGGCGCGTGGAGCAGTGTCACGTCGAGCGTGCGCGCGTGTACGCGGCACTCAAGAAGATCCGCGCGATCGAGGCCTACCCCTCGGTGACGAACTTCATCCTCTTCCGCATGAAGGACGAAACGCCTGCCGCGGTGCACGCGCGCTTCCTCGAACAGAGCGTGCTCATCCGCGACATCTCGATGTGGCCCGGCTGTGCCGGCTGCCTGCGCGTTTCGATCGGAACGCCGGCGGAGAACGACCGGTTCATCGAGGCGCTCGACCAGGTCTTCGCGGCGGCGCCCGCATAGCGACCCTTCTCATCGACGCGTCGAGCCTCGCGTACCGCGCCTACCACGCGATGCCCGAGGTGCGAGCGCCGGACGGCACGCTGGTCAACGCGATCGTCGGGTTCCTGAACTTCATCGAGCGACTGCTCCACGATCGCAAGCCGGAGCGGATGTACGTCGCGTTCGAGTTCGGCGAAGACTGGCGACCCCAATTCCGCGTCGCGCTGCTTCCGGAGTACAAGAGCGCCCGCGTCGCCACCGGCGACGAGCCGGCCGACGAGGTCGGGCCGCAGATCCTCATCATCGCGGAGCTTCTGCGTGCGCTCGGTATCTCGATCGCAAATGCCACTGAGTGCGAGGCCGAAGACGTCATTGCGACCCTGACGACGAAGATCGAAGGACCGATCGAGATCGTGAGCGGTGACCGTGATCTGTACACGCTGGTGCGCGACCCGCGCATCCGCGTGCTGTTCACCGTGAAAGGGGTCACCGAGCTGGCGGCGGTGGACCAGGCGTGGATCCACACGAAGTACGGCATCCCGGGCGATCGCTATCTCGACTACGCGATCCTGCGTGGCGACCCGTCGGACGGGCTCCCTGGTGTGCGTGGCATCGGCGAGAAGACCGCGTCACAGCTCCTCGCGAAGTATGGCTCGCTCGACGGGGTCCTGGCCGCGAAAGACCTCTCGCCGACGATCCGCGCGAAGCTGAACGCGTCCAAGGACTACGTCGTCGCCGCCCGCACCGTGGTCGGGCCGGTCCTCGACTGCGCGATCGAGGTCACCGGTGACGGCTCGATTCCCAAGGCCCCGCCGGAGCCGATGCATGTCGCGGCGCTCGCGCAGCGATACGGGGTCCAGGCGTCGATGCGCAGGGTCGTGGACGCGCTCAAAGGGTGACCGTCTTCGACGATTTCATGACGAGAGGTGCGCGGCTTCGCGGCGTCACCGTTCGTCAGTCGAAGTTCCGCGGGCACGGCGCGGCGCTCTGGCTCGGCAAGGTCGAGGTCGGCCATTGCCACAAGGACCAAGCGGACATCCGGCTCACCCGCGAAGTCGTGCGCGAGCTGCGCGACGAGCTGCGCGGCGACGCGCGGATCAACCTGCGACGGTCCGGCTCGGATTGGATCCTGGTGCGGCTGCGTCGCAGCGCCGATGTCGATCGTGCGCTCGAGCTGCTGCGTCACGCGGTGCGTGCGACCCGTACCATCGCGCCGTGATCGTCTATCCCGCGATCGACATCTACGGCGGAAGAGTCGTGCGGATGACGCGCGGCGACTTCTCGACGGTTGAAGAGGTCGCACCGTCGCCGCTCGAGGCAGCGAAGCGGCTCGTGAACGAAGGCGCCGAGTGGCTGCACATCGTTGACATCGACGGCGCCCGGACCGGCGAGCCCGCGAACCTCGACGCGATCCGGCAGATCGCGAACCGCTTCACGGTGAAGATCCAGGCCGGCGGCGGCATCCGCGACTTCGATACGGCCGAACAGTTCGCCGAGGCCGGCGCGTCACGGATCATCGTCGGCACCGCCGCGATCGAGGATCCCGAGCTCATCGGTCGTCTGGTCGACCGCCACGCGGACGGCATGGCCGTGGCGGTCGACGCGCGCAACGGGATGGTGATGACGGCGGGCTGGACGGAGACGAGCGACGTCCGTGCGGTCGACCTCATGCAGAAGCTCGCCATCACCGGCGTGCCGTCGGTCGTCTACACGAACGTCTCGGTCGACGGGACGCTGCAGGGACCGGACGTCGCGGGCCTCGAAGCCGTCGCCCGCGCGTTCGGCGGGGATGTCATCTACTCAGGCGGCGTGGGCTCACTCGACGACATCCGCGCCGTCGCGAAGCTCCGCCACCGCGGGCTGCGCGGCATCATCGTCGGTCGCGCTCTCTATCTCGGCCGCTTCTCACTACGCGACGCGATCGCCGCCGCGAACGTTCGCTAACGCGCTCGCCCAGCTCGCTCGATCCCTGGCCGTTTCAGCCCTTGGCCTGCGTCTTGCGTAGCGCAACCGCATGTATTTATCCGCCGACCTGGCATTCAGCATCGGCCTCTTCGCCGGGTGGCTCGCCTTAGTGGTCTGGCTCGTGTGGCCCGATCCGCACTGCGCGTGCTGCGCCAAGCGTCTGGCCGAGCGCATCCGGGACCGCTCCTCCTAGACCGCGGGCTGATCCTTCTCGGGCTGGGTGGGCGCGAGGAGGAAGATCCAGATGTCCCAGGCGACGTGGCTGGTGATGAGCGCCGGCATGCTCATGCCGAGCGCGCGCAGGATTCCCCAGTAGATCCCGGCGACCGTCGCGGCGCCGATGAGCGTCGCGTTCCCGGTGACCAGATGCGCGCCGCCGTACGACAGCGCCGCGCCGGGCGCGCCGATGCGCCGCTGCACGAATCCGCGCCAGAAGAGCTCTTCGGCCGGACCGATGATCGTCGCCAGGCGCGCGGCGATCTCGGATTTTGGCCGCAGCGAGCGCAGCGCGTAGATGTCGCTGATCTCCTGTGACCCGCTCGGCATGACCACGCGTGCCATGCGGTCGCCCGCCTGGAAGATCGCGTAGAGGCCCGCCGCCGATAGGAGCCCGAGCGCGACGTCGCGCTGGCGGAAACGCAGACCGCGCAGCTCCGCGTCGTTCGCGAGCGCCATCGAGCCGAGCACGAAGCCGGTGAGCGTCATGCGCTCCCAGAACCGCGCCCGCGCCCCGCGGAACGTCAGCCCGAACAGCCCGAAGGCCATCGCGAGACCGATGGCCGTGACGGGCTTCAACGAGTAGCGGCGAGGGCGGCGATGACGAGTCCGGCGACCATGAGATAACCGAACGCGGCATGGAGCTGCGCGGTCTGGAGGTCGATCATCGCGATGGCGCGCTGCTGGCCGCTCGCACCGAACTCCGCGCTGCGGATCTGCCGCACCAGGAGCGGCAGCGACAGGATCGCGAGCAGCGTCCACGTCGGCAGGAGACCCACGAGTACCGCGACCGTCAGCGCGATGTATGCGCCGACCACCAGAGCGAGATACAGCCAGTGCGCCGCCTGCCGGCCCATGCGGACCGAGAACGTCCGGGCCCCGGCTCGCGCGTCTTCACTGATGTCGCGCCACTCGTTGCCGTGCAGGATCGCAGCGACGAGGAACCCGACCGGAATGCTGATCGCGAGCGCGCTCCAGTCGATGGTGCCGGTGATCACGTAGTACGAGCCGACGACCATCAGCGGACCCATGAGCATGAACACGAGCGGGATGCCGTAGGGGCTGAACTTGTACTGGAACGGCGGGGCGGTGTACGTGTAGCCGCCGATGAGGCCGGCGAGTCCGAGCGCGACGACAGGCCAACCGCGGACCGAGACGAGATACAACCCGAGCGCGAAGGCGAACATGAACGCGGCGATCGCCATGACGTACGCCTCGCGGTCGGTCAGACGTCCCTTCACGATCGCGTGGCTGGCGCGCGGCGACACGATGGTGTCCACGCCCTTGCGCACGTCGTAGATCTCGTTGGTGACGTTGGTGCCGATGTGCAGGAGGACGCCGGCGACGAGCGAGACGAGGAACAGCGTCCAGTCGAACCTGCCCTCCACCGCAGCGAGCGCGCCGCCGACCGCGATCGGCACGGTCGACGCCGTGAACGAGAACGGCCGCGCGATCTCCCAGTACGCGCCGATGCGGTCGCGCAGGCTCGCCCCGGCGCTCTTTTTCTGCGCGCCGAGGGCGGTGCGCGCTGCGACGGTCCCTGCCTCGCCGCTGCCGTACGCGACAGCGGCGTCGAGGACCGCCGACACCTGGTCCTCGTCCTGCACGACCGGCTGGAGGATCGGCAGGTCCATGCCCGCCTCGTGGTACTCCCAGGCGCGATCCGCGATCTCGCGTCGTGTTCCGCACACGATGAACGCGTCGAGGAGCTCGTCGGGGATCAGCCCGCCGGCGGTCGTGTAGTCCTCCTTGCGCCAGTGCACCGCGATGCGGTCGCGCAGCTCGGGCTCGAAGCCGGCGCGGTTCAGGGTCACGTCCGAGAGGATGCTCATCATGAAGATCACGAACGGCTCGCGCTTCGCGCGGTTGAGCGCGTCACGTCGCGTGTCGCCGACGAGCGCGAGCAGGTAACCCGCGACATCGATGTCGTTCGGGTCGCGACCCGCTTCGCGCGCCGCCTTGTTCATCACCCGCAGGAGCTTCTTGAGCCCGGGGATCGATTCCGCGGGCCGCGCGAGATAGCCGTCGCCCTTCTGACCCGCGAGCTCCATCACCGGTGAGCGGTAGCCCGCGAGGTAGATCGGCACGCGGTGGACCGGCGGGAACATCGGCTGCAGCGGCGGCAGGCCCGGCTTTCCGGACGGCATCCGCTCGCCTTTCCAGAGCGTGTGCAGCGTGTCGATGGCCTCGCTCGATCTCGTGACTGCGTCTTCCGGCGTGTAGGGGATGCCCATCTGGGCGAGCCGCAGTGGGAGCGCCGATCCCATACCCAGCAGGATCCGCTCGGGAGCCATCTCATCGAGCGCGCTGATGGTCATCGCGATGAGGACGGGGTGGCGCGTGAATGGATTGAGGGCGCCCAGGCCGATCTTGATGTCCGCGACCTGCGCTGCGACCGCGCTCGCGTACGTGACGGCGTCACGCTCGAAGTAGGAGTCGTGAAGCCAGATCGACTCGAGACCCGCCGAGCGAGCCCGTTCGGCCCACGCCACTACGTCCGAAACGTCACCACGTGCGTTGAGACCCAGACCGACGCGACGTGCGAGCGTGGCCATCTAGTCCACACCTTTCTCGAGAAGGTCCTGCGCGCGCTCGATGCGCGCCAGCGCGCGCTGCCTGCCGAGGAGCTCGAGCGACTCGAATAGTGGCAGTCCGACCGTGCGGCCGGTGATCGCGACCCGGATCGGCTGGCTCGCGTCCTTGAGGCTCCAGCTCGTCTCTGCGGCGATGCCTTCGATCGCCGCGCGGATCGCGGCGTGGTCGAATGGCTCCACGTGATGGAGCAGGACCGTCGACTTCACAAGAACGTCGAGCGTCTCCTGCGGCTCCTTCTTTTTCGGCACGAGCGCTCTGGCCTCGTACGGCGGCGGCTCCGCGAAGAGGAACTCGACCTGGTCACGAGCGTCGGCGAGGGTTCTCATGCGCTCGCGCAGGAACGGAAGCGCCCTTCGGATGATCTCCCGATCCCACTCGGGGGGCAGGAAATCGCGCAGACGTCCGAGCAGGTCGTCCTCGCTCAGCTTGCGGATCCACATGCCGTTGAACCAGTCGAGCCGGGCTTTGTCCCATTTGCCCCCGGCGCGTTGCACCTGATCCATCCGCCAGCGCTCGATCAGGTCGTCCACCCCGAAGATCTCTTCCTCGGTGCCTGGTGACCAGCCGACGAGGGCCAGGTAGTTGACCATCGCCTCCGGGAGATATCCCTGCGTCTTGAACTCCTCGACCCTCGTCGCGCCGTGGCGCTTCGCGAGCTTCTTCCCATCGGGTCCCAGCACGTTAGGGACGTGCGCGTGTGGCGGGATCGTCCAGCCGAACGCGCGCCAGATGAGCAGGTGTTTCGGCGTCGACGGCAGCCAGTCCTCACCGCGGAACACGTGCGTGATGCCCATGACGTGGTCGTCGACCACGACGGCCAGGTGGTAGGTCGGGAATCCGTCGGACTTGAGAAGGACCTGGTCCTCGATGGTGTCGAGCGGCCATTCGATGTGCCCGTACACGAGGTCGTCGACGGCGATCACGCCGTCGTCCGGCACCTTGAGCCTGACGACGTGCGGCTCGCTCTTCGCGCGCTCGGCCGCTTCCTTCGGATCGATGCGCCGGCACAGACCGTCGTACCGGGTGATCTCCTTCCGCGCGGCCTGCTGCGCGCGGACCGAAGCGAGGCGCTCCTTTGAACAAAAGCAGAAGTACGCGGCGCCGCTATCGACGAGCTCCTGCGTATGCTTCTGATAGAGAGGTAGGCGCTCGGACTGGATGTACGGCGCGTGGGGGCCTCCTTCCCGCGGTCCCTCGTCCCACTTCACGCCCACCCAGTCGAATCCCTCGTAGATCGAGTCGATCGCGCCCAGCACCAGGCGGTCCTGGTCGGTGTCTTCGATCCGCAGGATGAGCGACCCCTTGCTCTGGCGGGCAAAGAGGTAGTTGTAGAGCGCGGTGCGGACGCTCCCGATATGGAGCGAGCCGGTGGGGGAGGGCGCGAAACGGACGCGAACGGTCACGGCTTCAAGTCTAGGTATCCTGAGAGAGATGACGGTCACGACACGCCGCGACCGGCGCGAACGGGAACGCACCAGGCAGCAGCGTCGCCGTAGCGGCGGCGGCAGCCCCGCACCTCGGCGACGGATCGGCCAGGGCTGGATCGTCCTGGGGGTGGTCGTCGCCTTTATCGCGCTGATCCTGGTGGCACGCTCCCTCGGCGTCTTCGACGCGCCAGCGCCGCCCATCGACGTGAACTCGCAGCAGTTCGACACGACCGGGCAGACGGTGGGCACGAAGATCGAGGGGCTGAGCGCCGAGCACATCCCCAGCGGGCAAACCGGGAACTACAACTCGGTGCCGCCAACGTCCGGCCAGCACTGGGCCGCGCCCGCAGCTCCGGCGCCGTGGGGCATCAAGGACACGAATCTTCCGAACGAGGTGACGACGCACAACCTCGAGCACGGCGGGATCGTGATCGCCTACAACAATCTCTCGGCCGCTGAGTTGGATCAGCTCAAGACGGTCGCACGGCAGCTCATGACCAGCGGCTTTCCGAAGGTGATCCTCGAGCCCTACCCGAAGTTGAGCGACGCGAAGGTCGCGCTCACTGCGTGGACGTGGCTCTACAAGCTACCGACGGTCGATCAGACGCAGGTCGTCCGCTTCTTCCGCGCGCACTACGACCCCATCGAGGCACCGGAGCGGGGAACGCCCTAGCTCAGTCGTCGCCCCAGTAGCGCTGCTCTTTCCACGGGTCGCCGGTGTTGTTGTAGCCATTTCTTTCCCAGAATCCTGGCTTGTCGACGTCCGAGAACTCGATCCCGCGCAACCACTTCGCGCTCTTCCACGCATAGAGCGGCGGCACAACGAGGCGCGCGGGGGAGCCGTGCTCCGCGGTCAGCGGTTCGCCGTTCGCGCGCAGCGCGACGAGGCAGTCGTCGCGGACGCAGTATTCGAGCGGCGTATTCGCTGTGAAGCCGTACTCGGAGTGCGCGATGACGAACTTTGTGTCGGACTTCGGCTTCGCGAGCTCGATGATCTTCGAGAACGGGATGCCCTCCCACCGCTGGTCGAGCTTCGACCATGTCGTGACGCAGTGCATGTCCGCCTGCACGGTGGTCTGGTCCAGCTTCTGGAACTCCTCCCAGTTGAGCTTGAACTCGTTCTCCACGTTCCCGAACACGCGGAAGTCCCAGGTCCGCGGATTGAAGGGCGGCACCGGGCCGTAGTGGAGGACCGGCCACTTCTGCGTCAGGTACTGGCCGGGCGGGACGCGCGCGGCCGTCTCGGCAGGAAGCTCCGCTTTCTTGGTGAAGAACTTCATGCGACCTGCTCCAAGTGGATCATTCTCATTCGAGGCCCGAGGCGCGTCGCAGCATCTTGAACGTGTAGATGCCCGTGTCGTGACCGTCGCCCCATGACGGCGTCAGACCATACCGACCCACCGGGAATACCTCTTTCAACGTGGTCTGCTCCTCGCTGAAGATGGTGTCCTCGTTCACCTCGCCCTTGTACGCGCCTTCCCCATGACAGTACGCGCACATGCAGGCGCGGCGCAGCGGCTCCCATGCGTATTCGCTCACGTTCCCGTCGTCCCACGTGACGCGGAGGACGCGCGTCGGCGTGACGATCTCCCAGTCGGTCGCTCGGTGGAAGACATCGCTCACAGGTCCGATGATACGGACGTGGCGACGATCGAAGACTTCCAGAAGATCGAGATGCGGGTCGGGCGCGTCCTGGCCGTCGAGGACTTCCCGGAGGCGCGCAACCCCAGCTACAAGCTGACGATCGATTTCGGCCCGCACGGCACGCGCCGGTCGTCCGCGGCTGTCCGGCGCTGGTACCAGAAGTCCGACCTTCAGGATCGTCTGGTCGTGTGCGTGACGAACTTCCCGCCTCGACGCATCGCGACCTTCGAGTCGGAGGTCCTCACGCTCGGCGCGATCGAGGAAGACGGTCGCGTCGTGCTGCTGCGTCCTGATGACGACGCGGAGACCGGGAGCCGTATCGGCTAGATCACCAGTCGAAGAAGATGACGCGGTCGACCGGCCAAAAGCGCAGGATCACTTTGCCGATGATGCGGTTGTACGGCTGGGAGCCGAACGTCCGTGAGTCCTGTGACGAGAGGCGGTTGTCGCCGAGCGCGAAGAACGACCCCTCCGGGACCTTGTACGGGTACTTGACGTCAGGGATCTGCGGCAGCGTGGCGCCGTGCGCCTGGGGGAAGAAGCGCAGCTTCCCGTTGACGTAGAGGTTACCGTCGCGCAGCTCCACGGTCTCGCCGGCCACGGCCACGATGCGCTTGACGTAGGGGATCTGCGTATCGATCGTCGGGTTGAACACGACGATGTCGCCGGGCTGCGGCGAGGTGAAGCGGTAGTCGACTTTACTCACCAGCACGCGGTCGTTCTGAAGGAGCGTCGTCTCCATGCTGCGCTGGCGGACCTCGGTCACCTGCACCACGAACAGATTCAGGACGACCGAGATGATGACCGCGAGCGCGAGCGCCTGGACGATCTCGAGGATGGCGCGCCAGGAGAACGGTGCGTCGTTCATGGGCTCAGCGCGGTAGGCCTCGGGAGTGCTCAAGAGACTTCAAGTGTCGCACGGTCTAGCGTTCATCGGGTGACGCGCGCTCGACTCCGCTTTCCCGTCGGCGAGCCGATCGAGGTCGAGCTCGACGAGGTCGCGACGTACGGGCCCGAGATCACCGGATTCCGGGCTTGGCTCGGCGCGGTATCGGCGTCGGATCAAGGTCGCTGGGTGATCCGTTTCGCCGACGAGACCGTACTCGGCTTCCAACGCAGCGAGCTGAAGCGCATCCGTCTCACACCGGCCGGCGCCGACATCACGCTGGGCGATGAGCCCCGGACTCTCACGCTCGCGGAGAAAGACGTCGCCTCGTTCGGCCCGGAGCCCGAGGGCGCGCGCGCGTGGCTCGGCCGGCTCGCGCACGGCACGGGCGAGGCCTGGATCCGGATGCGTGACGGACGCGAGCTGCGCTTCGCGATCGGCGATGGCCCGCACGTGAGCTTCCGCGATCCGGCGGCGCCACCGACCGGCTAGACCTGCGCAACTACCTCTTCGCCGAGGCGGCGGATCATCTCGCCGGCGCGCTCGCGCGGGAATGCGAGGAGGAGTCGATCGAGACCGGCGCGTTCGTAGCCACCGATCCGGTCGAGCAGCTCGCGCTTCGACCCATCGTCGGCGCCGAGCTCCGCTCCGACCCAGTGCGATAAGGCGATCGGCTGTTCGCGCTTCGCGTCTTCGCAGACCCTGCGCACCTCCGCGAGCGCCGCGGCCATCTCGTCGGCAGTGAGCGGCGCTCCGGCCGGTCCGCGTCGGCCGAGATCGAAGCCGTCCGCGTAGCGCGCGGCGAGACGCATCACCCGCGGGCCGCTGCCACCGACCCAGATCGGCGGATGGGGACGCTGCGCGGGCTTCGGTGCGCAGACCGCGTCCTCGATCCGGTAGTGCTTGCCCGCATACGTCGCACGGTCGCTGGTCCAGAGGCGCCGGCAGATCTCGAGCGTGTCCTTCAGCTGTTCGACGCGTTCGCCCGCCGACGGGAACTCGTACCCGTATGCGCGGTACTCCTCCGACTTCCAACCCGCGCCGATGCCGAAATCGAAACGTCCATCCGACATCTGGTCGATGCCCGCGACGATCTTCGCGAGGAGCGCAGGATTGCGGTACTGCGCTGCGGCGACCAGTACGCCGAGACGGATGCGCGTCGTCTCTCGCGCGAGAGCGGCGAGAAGCGTGAACGCTTCAAGGCAGTCGCGATCGGGAACACCGACGGGTCCGCCGAAGAAGTGATCGCTCACCCAGAACGACTCGATGCCGACGCGCTCCGCTTCGCGCGCGAAGTCGCGCAGCTCCGCATACGGATGTCCCGCGGCGGGTGAGAAGATGACCGCGATCTTCATTTTCCGACCCTACCCATCCGCCGCGATCATCTCCGCGACCTCGCGACCGAGACGCGCGCTGTAGTTGGTCCCGCGGTCCTCGGGATAGATCTGCGTCGTGTTCGCGAGGTACAAGCCCCCTCGCGGCGACGCGAAGGGAACAATGCGGTGCCGGTTGCCGATACGCGGTACCGGCTGCGCGGCGTCTTCGCGGAACGACCAGTAGCGGAGCACATCGTGTTGGTCGAAGCGCGGGTTCATTTGGCCGAGCGCGGCGAGGTAGTGCAGCAGCAGCGCCTCGGTGTTCATCTTGGTCAGCGGGTCGCCGCGAGCGACGTAGTTCGATACATAGAGATAGCGCGCCGGATAGCGCTCAGCCGGCACGAGGTTGGTGTGCTCGACGAGACCGAGGAACGGCACGTTGGTGTCGGCGATGTTCGTCCAGTAGGTGTGGCTGAAAGGACGACGCAGCTCGAGCAGCAGGACGACAGCGGTCTCGTAGGTCCAGTCGTCCAGGCGGCGCTTGTAGTCGTCCGGCCATTCGGTCAGCCGGCTGGTGATGAAAGTCGGCGTCGTGAAGACCACGGCGTCGGCGCGCCCCTCGAACGCGGCGTCCGCCGCGCTCTCGCCGGCGGGCTTGCGGTACGCGCCGGGGCCGGCGCAGTGCAGCAGATACGCGGGGGCGCCCCGCTCGGTGACGCCGCTCTCGGTGACGCGCAGGACCTCGCGGTCGACGAGGATCTCACCGCCCAGCTTGCGGATCTCAGCGGCGAGCGCCTGACAGATCGCGCGGAAGGATCCGCGCGGGTAGCCGAGCTGCTCCTTCGTCGCGCCGCTGCCGCGCAGCTTGCGGCGCAGCCGGAACTTCGACCAGAGCCATGCGAGCGGCACGCGTTCGCTGTCGGCGCCGAACTTCCCGAGCATCAGCGGCGTCCATACCGACTCGAGCGCGCGATCGCCGGATGCCTTCCGCAGCCAGTCGAGCGCGCCGATGTCGTCCATACGCTCCCAGTCGGTACGCGCGGTGAGCCGCAGCACCGAATAGCCCAGCCGCAGGCGGTCGACCAGCGGCAGCGGGCGGTACTTCAGCAGATCGAGTGGGCTGACGAACGGCCAGACGCGACCGCGCGCCCAGATCCCGACGGACGACGTGTGCCATTCGAGCTCGCCGGGAAGCAGCTCGTCGTGCAGCGCGATCATGTCGCTGTCGCTCTGGAACAGGTGGTGGTAGTAGCGGTCGATCCATACGCCGTTACCCAGGTCGAACGCGCTTGCCTGGCCCGAAACGTCGGGCCACCTCTCGTACAACGTCACCGGGTGTCCGCGGCGCGCGAGATCACGGCCGGCGACGAGTCCGGCCACGCCTGCGCCTACTATCGCGACCCGCCTCGGCACCAGGGCACAGGATGCGCGAATCTGTTGCGCGATGCGCGTCGGAGTCTTCGCGGTCGCGCTGCTCTCGCTCCTTTCGGTCGCGGTGCTGGTGCCGAATCACCCAGCCGGCCGCGATCCCTCAGAGGACTCGGGCGTCTTCTTCTATGCGGCGCAGCGGCTGCTCGATGGCGGGGCGCCGTACCGCGACATCTGGGATCACAAGCCGCCGGGCGTGTATTTCGTCGATGCCGTGGGTCTCGCGCTCGCGGGACGGCTCGGCGTGTGGCTGGTGCAGGTGGCGTCCCTGATCCTGGCCGCGCTGCTGGGATATCGGGCGCTCCGCCGGGAATTCGGGGCCGCGGCGGCGCTGGTCGGATCGCTCGCGTGGCTGGTCACGCTGCCTCGGCTGTTCCTGGAGTACGGCCAGACCAGCTTCGTCGAGTTCTACGCGCTGCCGCTCCAGTTCGGCGCGCTGTTTCTGCTAAAGGACAGGGGCGCTCGCCGCGGCATCGCCATCGGCGCTCTCGGCGGGGCCGCACTGGTCCTGAAGCCGACCCTCGCGGGACTGTGGATCGCCATCGGTCTTGTGACGCTTCTCCGCGAGCGGCGCAGCGCCGTCACGCCGCTCGCGCTCATCGCGGCGGGCGCACTCCTGCCCGTCGCGATCGTTGCCGCCTGGGCCGCCGCGCGTGGCGTCCTCGGAGAGATGGTGGATCAGGCTCTTGTCTACAACCGTGCCTACGCGGCCTTCGCGCCGGTGTCCGACCGGGTCGATGCCGTTCTCTCGGGATTGCGACTGACGCTGCCATCGGGCCTCGCGGTCGTTGCGGTCGCGGGGTGGCTGTACGCCGTGGTCACGCGTCGATTTGCGCCGACGCTTCTCGGCGTTGCGCTTATCGCGTTCCCGATCGAGCTCGCACTGTCGACGTGGGGTCGCGGCTACCACTACTACTTCATCGCCTGGCTGCCTTCGATGGCGATCCTCGCGGCATTCGCCGTCAGCGAGCTGCAGCGCGTCGCGCATCCGCGCATCGCGTTGCCTGCGCTCGCGCTTGGCGTACTCGCGATGTCCGTGCTGCCGGCGCTCCTCGTGACGCGTCTCGCGATCACGACCGACTCCGGAAAGGCGACCGCCGCGGCCGCGTTCGTCGCGGCCAACACGCTGCCCGCGGACACGGTCCTCATCTGGGGCTCGCACACGGAGGTGCTTGTCCTGGCGGAACGGCGATCGCCGACACGGTACGTGTACCAGTACGCCGCGCTGTCGACCCGCGGCTACGCCACACCGACACGGGTCGAGGAGTTCCTTGCTGACCTGCAGCGGGCGCGACCGGTCCTCATCCTCGACGCGTCGATCGAGAGCTTCGTCACACCGCCCCTGGATGTCGCGGGCTTTCGCGCATGGGTCTCACCAGAACCGCAGTACGCGGCGCTGCCCGAGCTCGAGCGGGTCATCGAGTTCGTCGTAACGAATTACGACCGCGCCGGGACCGAGCCATCAACGGGCTGGCCAATGTGGACGCTCCGGACGCCTTAGCTCGACGGTTCGGCCGGCGTCCCTGCCCCTGACCGAGCACTAGCCGAGAGTGCCTTCCCGTGACAGCGTGCTCTCGTGAGTGTCGAGCCGCACTATCGACGATGGATCGTCAACGCGGCTTTGTTGGTCGTGTTGTCGCTTGTCTGCGGCTTCTTTGCCGCCGGCGTCAACGCTTGGTACGAAGGACACGACTTCCACTGCTTCTGGGTCGCCGGCCGGATCGTCGCGAGCGGTGGCGATCCGTACGATGCGCGGCGGTTCGTGCCGGAGATCCTGACGTTCCCTCCTTCCCCGGAGTTAGCGCTTGTCCGCTGCGGCCAGCGGCTGTCGTATCCGCCGTGGACGGGTATGGCACTCGCGCCGTTCGGAGCGCTACCACTTCCAGCGGCCGCGACACTCTGGGCGTCGCTCGCCGTGATGTCGGCCGTCCTCGGCATCAATTGGACCTGGCAGCTCGTCGGGCAACGACGGATCCCGTGGCTGCTGGTCGCGGCGCTCGTGGTCTGCACCGAGCAATTCGTTCGTACGTTGTTCCTGGAGGGGCAGTTCGGCACGTTCACCTTCGCGCTCACCGCCAGGGCGGCGCTCTCGGTGCGACCGGAGAGAGGCACCGCGGGAGGCATCGCGACCGCACTCCTCGCGTTGAAGCCGCAGACCGGCATCGGATTCGCCGCGGCGGCGCTCGGGCTCGCGGTCCTCCGGCGACGCTGGCGGTTCGTGGGCGCAGCGGGAGCGGCAGGGCTCGGGCTGGTGGGACTCAGTCAGCTATTGCGCCCCGGCTGGCTCCTGGAGTCCGTCGGCGGCGTGACGGAGCTGAGCACGTCTATCGCGGACCGCGCGACGATCTGGAATCTCGCCGGCTCCTGGGCGCTCGGGGTCATGGTGATCGCTCTGCTGCTCGCCGTGGTCGTCGTCTTGATCCGCGCGCGAGGTGCCAACGATGCTGAGATCCTGAGTCTCGCCGTAGCGTTCGGCCTGATCGTCGCGCCGTACGCGTGGGACGCCGACTACGTCGTCCTCGCGATCCCGTGGTCCATGATCATCGGCAACGCCAGCCACTTACGTCCGTTCCCGCGGAGCGCCCTCACGATCTCCACGGTGTTGGTCGCGGCGCCACTGCTCTGGGTCATCACGGTCGTCGGTGGTCTGGCTGGCACCCAATCCCTCTTGGTCCTCGTTCCGATACTCACCGTATTGCTCTTGGCGCTGGCGATCCGGTGGAGAGCTCGTGCGGTCGGCGCTCCGGCCGCCGCTGCATAGCCCGAGCACGTTAGCGCCTGAGCACCAGCCGGCGCTGGCTCGCGAACACACCTGGCGCGACGCCTA
>JALYLT010000020.1 GCA_030774095.1 Chloroflexota bacterium | reverse complement strand
GAGGAGATCCTCTCGTTCACACGCGTGAAGGCGGTCAACGTCCGGGTCCGCTAGGCCACGGTCTCCGCCGCGACGGGGATGGGATCGACCCTGCGGTCAAGGCCGCGCCAGGCAGCGCGCACCGCGATCAGCCCGATCGGCGCGAGGATCATCCCTGCCAGGCATGCGGCCGGAACTCCGGCGCTCGCGGTGATCGCGCCCGCCGCCAGGGCGGCGAACGGGCGACTTCCGAGATGGGCCATCTGGTGGATCGACATGAGCCGGCCGCGCATCGCGTCGGGCACCTCGGTCTGCAGCGTGCTCGTGAGCACCGGGAAGCAGAAGGAGAAGCCGCATCCGATGAGTCCCACCGCGGGAGCGGCGACGGACAGCTGCGTCGCCTGGCTCACCAGTAAGAGGCCGACCAGCTGGAATACGAGGCCGACGGGCGCCATGGTGCGTGCGAAACCGCGCCGGCCCAGCGGGACGGACGCCGCGATGCCGATCATCATCCCCACGCTCGAGGCGGCGACGATGAGTCCGGTGTCACTGCTGGGCAGACCGAGCCGGGTGGAAACGAGCACCGGCGATGTCGTGCGGATGACCTCGATGACCGCGCTCGTGGCGACGACGCCGAGCAGCACCGATGCGATCCACGGCTGCGAGCGCACGTAGGCGACGATGCCCATGGGCGGCTCGGATGCCGCGGTCCGCGTGGTCCGCTGCGCACGTGCGCCGAGACCGCGCGAGTACAGATAGACCATCGAGAGGATCGGTCCGAGGAACGTCGCCGCGTTGATCGAGAAAGCGAGCGCGTATCCCGCCGTCCCGAGAAGGATGGTGGCGAGAACGGGCCCGACGAGCTGGGCCACCATGAACTGCAGCGTGTTGAGACCGACGGCCTCCGCCAGGGCCGCGCGCGGCACGAGCGCAGGCAGCAGCGAGATGACGGACGGCTTCGCGATCGCCCATGACGTCTGAAGGAGGAAGGCGGTCACGACGACGTGCACTTCCGTGACGCTCCCAGTGACCGTGAGCACGGCGAGGCCCGTTCCCACGACGAGCGAGATGACGTGGGTGACGACGGTGACATGTCGACGGTCGAACCGGTCGGACAGCACGCCACCCCACACCGAGAAAATGAGAATGGGCAGGAATGTCGCGAAGTTGAGGATCCCGACGGCGAGAGCGGAGCCCGTGCGGTCGTAGACGAAGACCGATCCGACGACCGCCTGCAGCCAGGTCCCGATGTTCGAGATCAGCCCGCCCGCCCAGTAGACCGTGAACGGCGTATGCCCGAACGGGCCGAGACGCGATCTCATTGGTGCATTGTGAGGAATAATCCGAGCGACACAGAAGGAGGCAGATCATGGCGCTTGCGAGTAAGTCGGTCATCGTCACGGGCGCGGCACACGGCATCGGGCGCGCGTACAGCGAACGCCTTGCTGCTGATGGAGCCAGCGTCGCGCTTCTCGACATCGACGCGAAGCGCAACCAGGAGGTCGCCGATGCCATCTGCAAGAGCGGCGGCAAGGCGCTCGCGATCGCGGCGGACGTGCGGGACTTCGCGTCCTTCCGCAGCGCCGTGGACCAGGCCGCCAAGGCCTTCGGCTCGCTGACGGGAATCGTGAACAACGCCGGCATGCTGAACGTCGTTCCGATCACGCGCTGCAACTTCGAGGACATCCCCGACAGCGAATGGGATGAGTCGTTCCGCCTCAACACGAAGAGCGCGTGGTACGGATGCAAGGCCGCGCTTCCCCACCTCCGCGCGAACAAGGGCGGCAGCATCGTGAATATCGGCTCGAGCACGATCTTCCGTGGCGTGCCCACGCGGGCGCACTACGTCGCGGCGAAGGCCGCGCTCATCGGCTTCAATCGGACGATCGCGCGTGAGCTCGGCGGCGACAACATCCGCGTGAACCTCGTCTGCCCGGGCAGCACGCTCAGCGAGGAGGACCCGACGCCCGAGACGATCGCGATGCGCGAGGCGCCGGTGAAGACGCGGTGCCTTCAGCGGATAGAACGACCGAGCGATCTCGTCGGGACCATCGCGTTCCTGATGTCCGACGACAGCGCCTTCACCACCGGCCAGACCTTCCTGGTCGACGGAGGGAGCGCCTTCAACTGAGCCTAGGCGCGGATGTCGGGGCGCCAGATCTCGAACCGACGCTCGACGACCCGGAGCAGCTCGCCGATGACCACGCCGAAGATACCGAAGAGCACGATGCCAAGCATCACGCGCGACGTGTCGAGGAACGATCCGGTCAGTCCGATGAAGAAGCCGAGGCCCTTGTTCGCGGAAAGGAACTCAGCGCTCACGACGCCGACGAGCGCGCGTCCCGCCCCGATGCGGATGCCACTGAGAATGAATGGGAGCGTGCTCGGTAGGGCGACCGTGCGGAACGCGAGCCACTGCGACCCGCCAAAGCTGCGGGTGATCTCGAGGTGGCGTCGCGCGATCGATTGGACACCGGCGGACGTCGTCACCATCACGGCGAAGAACGCCGACAGGAACACGACGATCACCTTTGACTCGAGCCCGATGCCCGCGATGAGCACGATGAGGGGGATCAGCGCGACGTTCGGCGTCGCGTTGAGCGCGGCGAGCAGCGCGCTGCCGAAGTAGTCGGCCCTGCGGAACCAGCCGATCGCAAGCCCAAGAGGTATTGCGATCGCCAGTGACACGATGAAGCCGATCGCGAACTCCTCCAGGCTCGTCGTGATGTGCGGCCAGATCGTCCCAGAGCCGAAGTCGGTCACGGCCGCCTTCCAGATCGCGCTCGGCGTCGAAAGGAGCGACTTTCGGTAGAGGCCGAGGTCCGCGGTGGTCTCCCACACCAGAGCGAGGCCAACGAAACCGAGGACTCCGTAGAAAAGCCGCTCGTTCACCTTCGCGATACGCCCCAGGATCACGGCGTCTGCTCCGCGGCGGTGGGCGTGCGATCGTGTTGGATGAGGCGCCAGATCTGCTCTTCGTATGCAGCGAACTCGGGCGTGCGCTTCAGCTCGAGCGCGCGCGGCCGAGGCAGGTCGATCGTGATGTCCGCGACCACCCGCCCGGGCCGAGCGGCCATCACGACGACGCGATCCGAAAGGTACACGGCCTCGTCGATCTGGTGTGTGACGAACAACACCGTCTTCCGCGCGGTGTTCCAGATCCGCAGCAGCTCGGCCTGCATCACCTCACGCGTCTGCGCGTCGAGCGCCGCGAAAGGCTCGTCCATCAGGAGAATGGCCGCATCTACGGCGAGCGCGCGCGCAAGATTCGCGCGCTGCTGCATACCGCCCGACAGCTGGTAAGGGTATTTGTCAGCAAAGCCCTGGAGGCCGACGAGATCTATGTATGGCGCAGCGCGCACGCGCGCTTCTTTTCGACCTACGCCGGCGCACACCAGGCCGTACGCGACGTTGTCGAGCACGGAATACCAGGGGAAGAGCGACGCGTCCTGGAACACCATCGCGTCCTCGCGGCCCTTTGCGACCCGATGCAGCTTGATCTCGCCGGCGGTGGCGAGCAGCAGGCCGTTCACGATCTTGAGGAACGTGGACTTCCCGCAACCGCTCGGTCCGAGCAGGCTGACGAACGCGCCATCGGGAACGTCGAGGTCGACGCTCTCGATCGCGAGCAGGCGCTTCCCGGTCCCGCGGTCGCGGTATTCCATCTGCACGCCACGCGCGCTGAGAGCGAGGTGCCCGGTCACGTCAGGCTGCCTCCTCGAGATCGATGCTGGGACGCCAACGCTGCAGATAACGCTCGACGGACCCCACGACCTCGGTCAGCAGGAGCCCGACCAGGGTGAAGATGAGGACGCCGAACAGCATGCGGTCGGGCTGCAGGGTCGCCGCGGATCTCGCGATCATCACCCCGATGCCTGAGGTCTGCGCGTAGAACTCCGCGATGATCACGCCGGCGAGCACGCGTCCGACCGCGACCCGCATGCCGCTGGCGATGAATGGCAGCGTCCCGGGGATGACGAGCGATGTGAAGATCAGACGCTCTTTGGCGCGGAAGCTCCGAGCCACGTCGAGCAGCGATCGTTCCACCGTCCGGACGCCTTCGACGGTCGGCAGGATGATCGAGAAGAACCCGCCCAGGAACACGATGACGGCCTTCATCTCCGGACCGAGCCCGGCCCACAGGACCACGAGTGGCACAAGGGCGACACGCGGGAGCGCATTGAAGAAGTTGAGCCATGGGTCGAAGGTGAACGAGATGCGGCGGTACCAGCCGATCGCGATGCCAAGTGGCACGGCGAGGACCGCCGCGGCGAACGACCCGACCGCGAGCTCGAGCGCCGTGACCTTCACGTCGTTCCAGAAACGCGGGACCTGGACCTCACGGACTCCCGCTGCGAGGACATCCGCGGGCGAGCTGAAGAAGAACGGATCGATGACGCCGGCGTTCGAGCCGATCTGCCACGCGCCGAAGAACACGACGACCCCGGCGATGCTCAACACCGTGCGCTCATTCCGGCGATAGACGCGGACGAGCGGGTGTCTCGGGCGGCGCACGCGCGGCAGGATCGTCCTGAACGCCGCCACTGACGTGGCGGCGGCGTGCTGGGTCATCGCGAGGTCGCCTCGAGCTTGTCCTGCACCTTCTCATAGCCGGACCACAGCGCCTCGTAGAAATATCTGATCCCGAACTCGATGCGCAGCGTTCGCGTGCGCGCGTCCGAGTCGTTGAAATGCTCGTGCCACGTCATGCGCGGCGGCACGTGCACGGCGTCTCCCTCTTCCCAGTCGTAGCGAGTGCCGTCGATGAGCGAGTAACCGCTGCCCTCGAGGACGTAGAGCATGGCCTCCGTGTGTGCGTGCTTGTGACTGCTCGAATGCGGCGTCTCTTCGAAGATGTTCGTCATCGCGGCGGCCTTGGCGCGGAATCCGTTCGTCTCGTCGCTCGGGCTTTCGCTCCCGCCCATGAGGATCCAGATGCCCGCGTGCCGGTGCGCCCCTTTGCCCGGCTTGGGGTGAGCGTGCCCAGCGAGTCGCCGCGCCTTCTCGTCTAGCGCGTCTTCGATGTGGAGCGCGATGCGCCGGCCGTCCGACGCGAACTGCGAGGACTCGCTCGGAAAGCGCGCCGCGAGCTCACCGCGATCGGCGCCCTTCTCCCCGAGCTGCTCGAGACGACCGAGCCCCGCCGCGAAGTCGAGGTCGGGCGTCATCGCCGAGAGGTACAGCGCGGTCGACTCGCCCGTGTTGACGTGTTGATGTTCGGCGCGATACGGGACGTGCAAGGTCGTGCCCGGCTTCCAGTCATAGCGCGCGCCGTCGATGACGCTGAATCCGGTGCCGGCGAGGATGTGGATGGCCTCCTCGCCGTGCAGGTGCTTCCCGCTGCGCGAGCCGGCGGGGATCTCCGCTTTGAGGAGTGCGGTGCCCTGCGTCGGGAAGTGGGTCGCCGCGCCGATGAGCATGGCCGCGCGCGCGTCCTGTGGCGTCTCGATCCATTTGAGATCCCGTCCGCGCGCCACGACCGGGCCGTGGCCGACCGTGGCCTCGAGCTGCGCGCTCGCGCGCAGCCAGTCGCGGTAGAAGTCCGTCACGACCCCGATGGTATGTGGGTCCGCCGCGCGAGGTCGCGATGATGGAGAATCCAGCGACGTGAAGACCGAGCCCGTTTCCTTCTACAGCGAGGGCGCGCGACTTCGTGGCTTCCTGCATCTACCCGATGTCGCCGGCGATCAGCTTCCGTTCGTCGTGCAAGGGCCGGGCTGGCTCGGCCTCGCGGACGCGAAGCTCTACGTGCCGTATCACCAGGCCTTTACCGACGCGGGTTTCGCCGTGCTGATCTTCGACTACCGCGGCTTCGGCGAGAGCGAGGGCGATCGCGGGACTCTCTCGCCCGCGATGCAGGTCGAGGATTGGCACAACGCGATCGCGTACATGCGCGGACGCCCGGACACGGACGCCGAACGCGCGGCGATCTTCGGCAGCGGCGGGACCGGCGGCGGCAACGCAGTGCTCGCCGCGGCGGCCGAGCCGACGGTCCGCGCGACGATCAGCCAGGTCCCGGTCGCGGATGGTCGCGACTGGCTGCATCGCATGCGACCGGAGCATGAGTGGGTCGCGTTCCTGGGAGCGGTCGAGGCCGACCGCCGTCAGCGTGCGCGGACGGGGACCGGCGTCAACGTGCATCCGCGCGAAGGGATCATGGTGGAGACCCCCGAGCGTCGCGCAAGCGCCGTCAAGTCCGACGTCGACGGTCGCATGCCGACCGCGGTACCTCTCGCGGCCGCGCACGGGATCCTCGAGTACCGACCGATCGATGCCGCAAGCCGCGTCCACGGACTGATGGTCATCGGCGTGGAGAACGACGCGGTCACGCCCACGGATCACGCGCGGCAGCTGTACGACGCGGCTGGCGCCCCGAAGAAGCTTGTGCTGCAAAGCGAGACGACGCACTACGCCGCATACAAGCAATACGCGAGCGTGGTGATCCCGATGATGGTCGACTGGCTGCGTCGGCTCGTCCTGCAGGAGGGCGCCATCGAGGTGCGCGAAAAGTACGCGCAGGAAGAGACCGTCTACCACGTGAGCGAAGCGACGGGAGTCACGCAGGCGGCGCGAAGCTAGGAGCCTCCAACGCGGCGCGGCACCTTCTCCCCCGCCCGGATCGCGACCGCGAGATGGTTCTCGGGCGGCGGGATCGGACAGTTGTAGAAGGGCGAATACGCGCATGCCGGGTTGTAGGCGCGGTTAAAGTCGAGCACGAGGCGGCCACCGGTCTCTTTGGTGAGCTCGACGTAGCGCATGCGGTACGACTCGCGGCCGCTGGTCGCGTCGACGAAGTAGACCTCGAGCGCATCCGGCGCGACGCCGGGCTCGTTCATGTGGAGCGCCATCACGCGACAGGGCACGGTGCCGACCTCGAACTCCAGCCAGCCCGCGCGCATCGCGGCGCGTTCCTTTTCGCGCGTCGAGCCGACCGCGATGTCGGCCGGATCGGTGATGAGTGGAAGGACGAAGCGGAACGCGGGGTCGTACGGGAACCAGTCGGGCGTGACCGCGGCACGGTCAGCGCTCGCGTCCAGGACGACGACGGCGGGCATGTTCTGGTGCGAAAGCCTCAGCCGATAACGGCCGGCGTCGATCGTCCGCGGGCCGGTCGGCTCGCCGTCGACGCGAAAGCCGTCCGGCAGTGCTTGGATGACGTGGCCTTCGAGCCGCAGCGTTTCGCCCACCGGCAGCTCGTGCCGCGCGACCGCGGCCAGGTAGGAGGACGGACCGCGGAGCCACGAGACGTGCTCGTCGCGGGCCTTCTGAGCGCTCTTCGCGTGGTCATCCACGAGCGATCGCTGCACGCCCCGACGATAACCCGAGAGACTCTGTGACGATCCCGTAACGGCACCTCGTGTGCATCATGGCGTTGTCGTGAACGATCTCGTGCACACGTACTCGGAAGTGGTGCGCGATCCGGAGGGCCGCCCCTACGCCGCGTCAGTACACGCGCTCGAGCGCATCGATGGCCTGTGGGAGACGTGGCTCGAGTTCCGCGGACTCGGACGCGATGTGATACTCAGGACACCGCGCGAGTCGGAGCAGCCGAACCGCCGCGCGGTCCTGTACTGGGCGTCGGGCCTGCAGCCTTCGTATCTGGACGGCGCGCTGCTCCGCGCGACGCGCACGCGGCTCACGGAGCTACGGACGATGTTCGAGGGCCGCGCCGCCTAGCCCGCGCTCGCTACAGGTGGATGTCGATGCCGCCACCTTGTGGCAAACGGACCCTCGAAGATCACGCGAGCGTGCGCGCGATGCACTCCGCGAACTGCGCCATCAGCTGATCGGCCTTTCGCTGGATCACCGGCTGCCCGAACTCACCGATCCGGCCGGCGATCTGCACGTCGCTCGTGATCCGCAGCTCGGTATCGGGGCCCTTGTCCACGAGCGCCAGATCCATCGTCGCGTGCACCGTGCCGCCAAGGCGCGAATCTTTCGCATCGGCGCGGACCGTCGCCTTGCCCGCGGACTCGTCGGTCGCGGTCAGCGCGACGTCGCCATCGAGCACCAGACGCACCGGACCAAGCTGAACGAGCAGCGAACCTTTGTACTTCCCTGCGCCGGATGGCGTCACGGCCGCGACACCCGGCACGCATCGCGCTGCCGCCGGCACATCGGTGATGAGCTTCCACACCTTCGCGCGCGGAGCGCGCACGAGCGCCGTGTGTGAGAGCTTCACGCGAGCGCCGCGCGCATGGTCGCACGGACAGCGTCCAGGTCCCCTGACCGAGCGACGAGCACCCGCACGATGGCGACGTCGAGACCCTGGCTCAGCTCCTTGAACGCGGCGGCGGCGCCAGCAGCCGGACCGGCATAGCCGAGCGCGGTGAGCAATTCGTCCGGGACCGCGCGCGCGAGGTCGTCGTCCGACGCGCCGGCGGCGCGCTGTTCCTCGAGCCGATCGAGATGCGCCGCGAATCCCATCCGTTCGAAGTGTGCACGGTAGCCGCGAGCCGCTGATGCACGCGGCTGCAACGCGTAGGCGACGATCTGCTTTGCCAGCGTCAGCCGCGCCGCGGCTACGTCGTCATCCACGCACATGCGGATGTACTCGATGAGCTTCGCCCGAGGGCCGACGCGGCCGCGGCTCCACTCGATCTGCGCGGGTGTGCACCAGTTGAGCGCCGCACCATCAGCGTGGCGCCCGGCCAGCGCGAGCATCTGCGGGCCGAGCGCGCCGACGTAGATGGCGACGTCCTTCACCGTTTTGCGCACCTCGGCGATGTAGGAACGGACCGCGGCGATCGGCCGCTCCGTAACGCTGCCCGAGCCGATGCCAAGGATGAACGTCCCGCCGGTGAGGTCGTGCGCCGTGCGCGCGGCGAGCGCGAGGACTGGAGCGGGGTTGCGAGCGATCGGGACGACGGATACGCCCGTCGGAAGACCGGAGCGCTCGTGCCACGCGGTGCACATCACAACGGGGTCGTAATCGACGCCGGCATTGGTCCACACGCTCTCGTAGCCGAGCGCGCTCGCCTCGGGCGCGAGGTCGCGAAGCTGCGCGGCGGACAGCCCGAGACGCGAGTCGAGGCCTAGGCCGACCTTACTCAACTACCCAGCGGACGGACTTCCCGCAGGGGCAGCCACCGGCTTGGCGCGCGAGCCGCGGCATGGAAGCCATCGCTTCCTTCAGCGTTTTCGTGCCCGCGATGACCTCACGCTGCAGGTCGGCCCAGTGCTTTACATCAATGGAGGCACGATAGGCCTCCGGCAAGCTTGCGAGCACATGCGCGACGTACTTCTCGACTTCGGTGAACGTCTCGCCATGCGTACCGACCATCTGGAACGCGAATTCGCCGCGACGGCGGAAGAAGCGCCGATCTGGGAGGCGCAGGAGGTCGTCGCGCGAGAGGCCGTCTACCGTCTCGCCAGACACGACTCGCGCGAAGATCGCGTCGGCCTCGTCGCGTGTCCGATCGGGGAAACGCGCGCGCACGTAGCGCAGGTTGAGGTCATCGAGCATCTTCGTGCATTCCTGGATGTATTGGTCCTGCGCGTCGCGGTTGTTGAGGTCCTTGAGGCCGAACTTCACGTTCGTCTGTCCTCCGCGCTCGTCACCGAACATCTCGAGGCCCCGCCCAAACCACTTCGCGATCGCCTTCTGGATCGCTGGCATGTCGATGTAGCCGTCGCCGCGCGCGGCGTGTTCGACCCAGCGGCGCAGCGGGATCACGCCCGCGGCGAGGTGGAACGCCTCCTCGCGCAGCATCGGCGGCATCGACGACGCGTACGGCTTGTACGCCGAGATCTTCTGCATCGTGAGCTGGTATTTCCCGACGCGGTCGATGAACGCCGCGAAGACGACGTTGTCGAGGAAGGAATCGAACTCGAGGTTGAAGGCGGCGAGGACATGGCTGCCGGTCTGCATCGACAGGATCTCCTCGACCATGTCGTCGGGCTTCGTTTCGGTGACCGGCGACCAGTCCGAGCTGGTGAGCAGGTGGACCATCTGGTAGCCGTGGCGCAGCTCCTCGGCCATGACGCGTAGCGCCCACGCCTGATCCTGCGGCTCCTGCGCGCGGAAGAGCGTCATCTGATGCTGCTGGATCGAGCCAAACTCGGTCGACGCCTGGGCGTGGATCTGCGTGAGCAGGTGCTGCGCCGCTTCGGGCGCGAGCTCCATCGGCCGCAGGGCCTTCGGCTTTCCCTTGTCGTCTCCGATCTCGATCTCGTCCGGGATGTCTTCCGCGACCTTCGCGCAGAGGCAGAATGGCTCGTCTTTCGGGAAGAACTTCGGCCAGACCTCGGCAAGCTTCGGGTAATCGGGGAAGTTGTGCTGCCGCCAGTGCTCGATGGCCTGGTGGTAGCGGTCCGGCAGCATGCGGATCTCGTCGGTCACGACATCTAGGGTACCGGGTCCGATCGGACGCTAGGCGAGCCGTTTCTCCAGTGCGCTGACGGGCGCTGGGGTGAAGCCCATCGCGGCGACGAACTGCGCGATGTCTGCGTCCTGCGTGCGCACCATCGTCCTGGCGACGTGCGCGCCGCGCTTCTTGAAGCCGGCGAGCAGCGCCTCGGTGAGACCGCGTCCGATCCCGCGCTCGCGCGCCGAGGGATCGACGCCGAAGAATTCGAGCCACCCGGTCGGCTCTTCCATGCCGAACTCGCCGCCGCGGACCTCGCCGAGCATGAAGCCGACGACCTTGCCGTCGACCTCCGCGACCTGCGACGAGTCCGGGTCGCGGCGGATGAAATAGACGACGCGGTCCTCCCACACATCGGGCCGGTACTTGCCGGTGATGCGCTCGTCGATCCGGCAGATCGCCTCGATGTCGAGCTCGTTCACCGGACGGATGCGCACGTCGGCCATCGCCGCCGAGTTTAGGAGATGGCGGCGGCCCCACCCGCTCCCGGCTTTTCAGCCGATGGAGCAGGGGTGAGGCCGCCGCGATGGGGAGGGAGCGCTAGGAAGTCGGGGCGGTTACGCCGGGGCGGCGCATACGCATCGCCGCGAGGGCGAACGCGAGACCGATGAGCGGGACCCAGCCGAACACGAGGAGCCAGATGGCGAGGTCGGCCGCGAACTTGAAGAACACGGACAGTGCTGCGATCGCCTTCGCGAACGTCACCGACGGGTCCCATGCGCCGCCCGTCGTGGGGGGTACGGTCACGATCGGCGCGATCGACATCGTGATCGTCGAGAACTCGGTGCGGTTCTTGATGAGGTTGAGCTGACCCTGCAGCTGCTCGATCTGCGTGCGCACATTGCCGAGCGCCGCGTCGATCTTGAGCGTCTCATCGACGGTCTTCGCCTGTGGGAAGAGCTGGAGGTAACGCTGTTCCTCGGCCTGCTTCGCGACGAGGCGCGCCTGCAGATCGGTGAACTGGTCGGTGACGTCCTTCGCGTCGACATTGGACGTAAGGACCTCGCCGTCGAGGAGCTTCAGCTGGCGGAGCGCTTCATCGAAGCGGTCCGACGGGACGCGCACGGTGATGAGCGCGCTGCGGTTCTCACCCTGGCCGGTCTGGCTCATGGCGAGGATGTCGCCGCCGAGTCCGCTCGCGATCGCGCGCGCCTTGTCGGCGGTCGCCCACGGATCCTGCGTCTTCATCGAGACATTCGCGGTCAGGATCAGGTTGCGGCTGGGGTTCGTGACGAGTGTCGGGATGCCGTTCTCGGTCGTGATCCCAACGCCGGAGGCCGGGATCGCGCCCGGTCCCTTGGAGTCGGCTGCCGACAGTCCGATGGCGTCTCTGCCCGGGGCAAACGCGGTGGTTCCGCCGCCGGCTGACGGCGCCGATGTCTGGCCGACGGAGGCGCACGCCGCCGCGAGCAGCACGACCGGGACGAGGATCGCGAGGACGCGAGCGGGTCTGCGCATGGTCTTCACCAGCCTTTCGCTTGCTGGTAGTCAGACGCCAGGCTGCCCGTTCAGGTTCCGGCCCACCTGATTCCGAAGAGTTTCTGGGCGTTTTCGGCGATCCGAAGGCCGAGCTCCGCCGGGTCCCGGCCTCGAGCGGTGGCCACCGCGGTCAGCGTTTCGAGGACGAAAGCAGGCTCGTTCCGCTCGCCGCGGCGCGCCTGCGGAGCGAGGTACGGTGCATCGGTCTCGACAAGGATCCGATCCGCGGATGCGCGGGCCGCGGCGCGACGTAGTGCGTCGTTCTTCGGATAGGTCACGGTACCGGCGAACGAGACGGAGAAGCCGCGCCGCATCCATTCGTCCACTTCTTCCGGCCCCTCGCTGAAGCAGTGCACCATGCCGCGCGCGCCGCCGGCGCGATCGACGAGCTCGCGCGCAAGCTGGCCTGCGTCGCGCACGTGCACGACGACCGGCAGCCCCAGAACGTTCGCGAGCGCGAGCTGCGCGAGGAACGCAGCCTCCTGCGCCTCTTGCGGCGCGCTGCGGCCGGAGAGATCGATCCCTATCTCGCCGATCGCGACGACGTGCTCGTCGCGCGCCAGGCGGTCGATCATTGCGAGAACGTCGGAGTTCCACGACTCCGCGCGGTGCGGATGAACACCGACCGCGATGCGCACCGAGTGGTGACGACGCGCGATGAGAACGTTGCGTTCGCTCGACGCCAGATCCTCGGCACAGGAGAGCACCCGCTCGATCCCAGCGGCCGACGCACGCGCGAGCACCGCGTCGAGATCGTCGATGAAACGGCGGTCGTCGAGATGCGCGTGGGCGTCGATCACGCGCGGCCGGTCAGGCCGTCTTCGCTCGCTCGAGTCGGGGGAAGAGGGAAGGTGCGGACCGGATCTGCTTCCCCGGCTGCAGCAGGCCCCAACGCGCGACGGCCTCCCATTTCGCGGACGCCGGCGGCTCGACATCGAGCACCTCGGCGATGCGCGGGCTGATCGTCGGCATGTATGGGAATAGCAGGTACGCGACGAGGCGCACGGCCTCGAGCCCGGCGTAGAGCGCCGCATCGACCTCGCCCTTCCGAGCTGGGTCCTTCACCGCCTGCCATGGCTGCGTGCGCTGGAAGTGCTTGTTCGCCTCCTCGACCACGCTGAAGACGGCACCCAGCGCCTCGGAAAAGTCGAGCCGCGCAGCACACTCATCGTGCGTCTGCAGCGCGCGCTCGGCCGTCTCGCGCAGGGCCTTTTCTGAGGGACCGCCCTGTCCGGGCGGCGGAACGCGACCGTCGCAGTACAGCTCGACCATCTTCGTCGCGCGTGAGACGAGGTTGCCGAGCCCGTTCGCGAGATCCGCGTTGAAGCGAAGGTCGAGGATCTCCGGCGAGATCGGCGAGTCCTTGGCGAACGGCGCCTCCCGCAGCAGGAGGTAGCGGAGCGCGTCGCTCCCCCACTCGTTCGCGGCGGCAATGGGATCGATCATGTTGCCGCTCGAGCGCGAGAGGCGGCCCTGACCGGCGTACTCGAGAAAGCCGTGCGCGTAGACCTGCCGCGGCAGCTCGACGCCGGCGGCCATGAGCATCGCCGGCCAGTAGATGCAGTGGAAGCGCGTGATGTCCTTCCCGATCACGTGCACATCGCACGGCCACCACTGCTTGAACTTCTTCTCGTCGGTGCCGAAACCGACACCGGTCACGTAGTTGATCAAGGCGTCGAACCAGACATAGACCGTATGGCCCGGCTTGTCGGGGAATGGGATCCCCCAGGTGAGATTGCGCCGTGACACGCTGACGTCACGCAGACCGCGATCGAGCCATCCGAGGACCTCATTGCGCCTGATCTCGGGAACACAGAAATCCGGATTGTCGCGATAGAGATCCTTCAGCTTCTGTTCGTACTTGCTGAGCCGGAAGAAGTAATTCTCCTCGCTCAGGCGCTGGATCGTGTCCGTGCTGTCATGTATCGGGCAGTGACCGTTAACGAGGTCACTCTCCTCGTAGAAGGCCTCGCATTTCGTGCAGTAGAGACCTTCGTATCTCGAGAGATAGACGTCGTCGTTCGCGATCCAGCGTCGAACGAACTCCTGCACGCCCGCGATGTGGTCCGCATCAGTCGTCCGGATGAACCGGTCGTAAGAGATGTTCCAAAGATCGGCCATCTGCAGGAACTCTGCGGCGTACTTGTCGACCAGCTGCCGCGTCGGGATTCCCTGCTCCTTCGCCGCCTGTTCGTTACGCGTGGCGTTCTCATCGGTGCCAGTGAGGAAGTAGACGTCGTCGCCGCGCTGCCGGTGGAAACGGGCGAGCGCGTCCGCACCGGCGAACTCGTAACCGTGATGGAGTCCGGGCCGGTCGTTGACATACGCAATGGCGGTCGTGACATAGAACTTCATGGGAATTTGCTCGGTATTCTAGGTCGACATGCCCCCCGCCGACCTCCATTGAGTCGCGCTGCCGTAGCGGTCCTCACGCGCGTCCTGCTCGTCATCTTCACGTTCGTTCTCATCGTCGTGCTCGCGCAGATCGCCCTCGTCGCCGCGCGGACCCGGTTCGATCATGCGCCGATCGCCGACATCCTCCAGCAGGTCTGGGAGGGCACACAGGATTACTTCTCGAGCCTCTTCCAAGGCTCGCTCGGCGAGGCCACCTCGACGTCGATCCTCGGTGGACGGCGGCGCTCTATGGGCGAGGTGCTGCTCGACGCGTATCCGAAGAGCATGTTGCTGGTCGGCCTCGCGGTGACGCTGGCCACGGTACTCGGCGTCACCGTCGGCGTAGTCGCCGCAGCCACGCGCAGCTCGCGGCTGCGCGCGGTGCTGGTGGGCAGCATGACCGCGGTGATCTCGACGCCTTCGTTCCTCCTCGCGATCCTCCTCATCCTCCTGTCGGCCGAGATGGTTCGTCGCTACAACGTCCGTCTCTGGCCGAGCTTCGGTTTCGGTGTCGACGACCATCTCATCCTCCCGACGCTCGTCCTGGCGGCGCGGCCGTTCGCCCAGATCGCGAACTTCGCATTCGTCGCGGTCGACGAGGAGCTCGGCGCCGACTATGTGCGGACCGCACGGTCCAAGGGACTGCTCGAGCGCGTGGTCATCGGTCGGCACGCGCTGCGCAACGCGCTCGTGCCGATCCTCGGCGCCATTGCCGCCGCACTCTCGATCGGGCTATCGACGCTGCCGGTCGTCGAAGTGTTCTTCTCGTGGCCCGGGCTCGGGTTTGCGCTCCTGCAGGCGATCCAGCGCTTCGATGCCGCGACCGCGGGCACGCTCCTTGGCGCTCTCGTAGTGACGATCGCGATCGTCCGGTTCGCCCTTGATGCGGCAGCGGCGCGTCTGGTGCATGCGTCCACCGGAGCGGCGTCCTGATGCGGCGAGCGCTCACGTGGCAGCTCATCATCGGCGCGGCGATCATCGGCGGCTGGATCTTCCTCGGGCTCGCGGCGCCGCTCCTCACGAACGTCGATCCGCTCAAGACCACCACGCTGATCATCGACGGGCCTCGCTCCGTCCTCGCGCCATATGACCCGGGCACGTACGGCTACCCGCTCGGCTCCGATCGCAACGGCCGCGACCTGTGGGCCGGTGTGATCTACGGAGCGCGCGCGACGCTCACGATCGCGTTCGTCGTGCTCGCTGTGCGCCTCCTCGTCGGGACAACGCTCGGCGCGCTCGCGGGCTGGTTCGCCGGCTCGCCGCTCGACCGCGGC
>JALYLT010000019.1 GCA_030774095.1 Chloroflexota bacterium | reverse complement strand
TGGGTCCGTCCTGCAGCAGCCAGTGCATGACGAAGACGACGATGTAGTTCTGCATGATCGTCGTGATCACTTCGTTCACGCCGCGCGTGGCCTTGAGCCAGCCGGCGATCGCCCCGTAGCCGGCGCCGGCGAGCACGCCAGAGATGAGCGTGAGCGGAAGTAGCACGATCCCCGGAAGGTCCGCGAACTGCGAGCCGGTCCAGCCCGCGCCGAGTGCGCCCACGAGAAGCTGACCCTGCGCTCCGATGTTGAAGAGGCCAGTGCGGAACGCGACCGCCACCGACAGACCCGCGAGCGTGAGCGGCACCGCGATGACGAGCGTCTCGCTGATGTCGTAGGGCGAGCCGAACGCGCCAAGGATCAGGGCGGCGTACGCGCGGATCGGGTTGTGGCCGCTGATGAGGACGAAGATCGCGCCGATGAAGAGCGCGACGAGGACGGAGATGATCGGCACGGCCGGTCCCTGCGCCCACTGAGAAGAGGGTTGACGCACCGACGGGGCCGCAAGCGGCCCCGTCGGTGGTACAGGCGATGCGAGGGTCAAGGCGCTATCCCTTGACCTGGACCGTGTCCTTGGGAATGATCTTGCCGCTCTTGATATCCGCGAGCGCCTGGTCGGCGGCGGCCTTCGCGTTGGCGGGGACCACAGCGTCCGTCTTGCCATAGCCGATGCCGTCGTTGGCGACGCTGAAGAAGTTGTCGCCGGCCTTGTACGCCTTGTCCTTGACAGCCTTGACCGTGTTGTACACCGCCTTGTTCACGCGCTTCAGCGCGGACGTGATGACCGTGCCCGGGGCGGTGTCGATCTGGTCGGCGTCGACGCCGATCGCATACACGCCCTTCTCTTTCGCCGCGGCGATGTAGCCGAGGCCACTACCGCCCGCGACCTGGAAGAGGATGTCGCAGTTCTTGCTAATGTGGTTCAGGCCGATCTCCTTGCCCTTGGCCTGATCCACGAAGTCGTTGCTGTAGCCGTTGAGGATCGTGGTGGTCGGGCTGATCGTCTTCACCGCGTCCTGGTAGCCGGCGATGTAGTGATCGACCGGCGGGATCGGGATACCGCCCATCGAGCACACCGTGTTGTGCGTTGCCTTACCGATTTTGTCCTTCGCCATCGTCGCAGCGATCACGCCGACGAGGTAGCCCGCCTCCTGCTCCTTGAAGAACAGGTTCGCGACGTTGGACAGGTTCTCGGTCTTGCCGGCGTCATCAGCCGGGGCGCCGTCGATGATCGCGAACTTGACGTTCGGGAACTGCTTCGCGACCTTCCAGATGGAGTTCGTCATCAGGAAGCCGACCCCGATGACGAGGTCGTAGTTCTGCTGAGCGAACGTGGTTAGGTTCGGGACGTAGTCCTCTTGCTTCTTCGACTCGATGACCGAGGTCTGCACGCCGAAGTCCTTGGCAGCGTCAAGACGCCCGGTGTTCGCGAGGGCGTTGAAGCTCTTGTCGTTCAGGCCACCGACGTCGGTGACGAGGCCGATCTTGAGCGAAGAGCCCGTGAGTCCGGTGAGCGCGTCGCAGCTGGTCGTGAACATGATCGAAAAGATGAACGCGAGCACGAGGAAACGCTTCATGGGTCCGTCCGACCTCCCTCTCATCACGTCGCGCGGCGCTTGGAAGCTGCTCACAGCGCGACGCGGGGATTCTAGTCAGGTGCGCGGGATCAGGCCGGCAGGCCCGCGATCACGCTCCAGATGACGTAGACGAGGAAGACCACGTAAAGGCTTCCGCCGAGCATGAGCGAGGAGAGCGGGAGCGAGTCGTCGCGCGCGCGCAGGCGCAGTTGGATCCAGATCAGCAGGCCCGAAAGGAGGGCGAACACCGCTGCGACGGTGCCGAAGCGCCCGAGCTCCCAGGGCGTGAGCAACACGCCGATCGTGACCGGGATCGTCGATTGGAAGACCATCGCGCCGGCGACGTTGCCGAGCGCGATGACGTCCTTTCCGTCCTTCGTCCAGAGCAGGCTGTTCGCCGCTTCCGGGAGCTCCGTCGCGAGTGGAGCGAGCACCAACGCCACCAGGAGCGTGTTGAACTGCATCGCGTGTGAGAAGTCCTCCACGAACGTCGCGAAGAAGCGCGCACCAACGAGGATGGCGCCGAACGAGACGAACGTCTGCACCAGCACGAGCCAGAGCGGAGGCCGCGTCGGGACGACCGCCGCGCCGAAGCGCTGCAGATGCGTTGCGAAGGTCAGCTCGTCGAACGCCTCATGTGCCTCCTTCTCCTCCTCGACGTCCGCGGGCGTCACCTTTTGCGTGCGAAGGACGAGGAACAGATAGAGGAAGTAGGCGGGCAAGAAGATCCAACCGATGTAGCCCTTCAGGAAGTGCAGGTCGCGTGGCAGGAGCGCGAGACCCAGCGCGATCGTGTACAGGACCAGGAAGAACGACAGATCCCGTGACGCGTGTGCCGCGTCGACGCGGAGCGTGTCGCGGCCCCTCCGCTTGCGCAGGACGTAGGCGGTCACGCCGATGAGGAGCATGACCAGCGTCGCGAGCATGAACGGCGCGCCGAGGATGGCGCCCACGCCGATCTCGTCGGAGTCGGTCGTGTTCGTGAAGAGGATCGCGACGATCGGGATGAGCGTTTCGGGCGTGGCGGTGCCGAGCGCGGCGAGGATGCTGCCGGTGGCGCCTTCGGACATGTTGAGCTTGATCCCCAGCCACTCGATCCCGTTGGTGAAGACCTCGGCGCCCACGAGGATCAGCCCGAATGCGAGGACGATGAGCGCGATGTCGAGCGGCGTCACGCCGCGGGGTCGACGGGAACGGCGCGCGCGCGACGCTCGCGCATGCTCCGAACGATGGGCAGAAGCAGCAGGATGATCGCGAGGATCATGAGCGTCGCGGCCAGTGGGCTGCCGACGAAGATGAGCGGGCTGCCTCCGCTCGCGATGAGCGCTTTCCGGAGCTCACGCTCGGTCGAGTCACCGAGGACGATCGCGACGACGAGCGGCGCGAGCGGGTACTTCATCTTGCGCAGCCAGTAGCCGACGAACCCGAATGCGATGGTCACGAACACGTCGAGCATGCTGTTGTTCAGGGAGTACGACCCGATGATCGAGATGATGACAATGAAGGGCGTGATGATCGCGTAGGGTACGTGCATGATCTTCGCGAGGAGCGGCACGGCGAGGAGGCACATCATGAAGGTGATGAAGTGCCCGAGGTAGATGCTCGCCGTCAGTCCCCAGACGAAATCGGGATGGTCGATGAACAGCAACGGCCCGGGCTGCAGCCCCCAGATGAAGAGTCCGGCCATGATCACCGCAGACGTCGGTGAGCCAGGGACGCCAAGCGCGACCATCGGCACGAGCGAGCCGACCGCCGACGCGTCGGCCGCCGCCTGCGGCGCCATGATCCCGGTGATCTCGCCCTTGCCGAAGTTCGCTTTGTTCTTCGAATACTGCCGCGCGAGACCGTAGCCGAGAAAGGAGCCCGCGGTCGCGCCGTGGCCGGGGAGAACACCGAACCAGAAGCCGATCACGGCGGTGATCACGACGGTCCAGATGCGCTTCCGGAGCTCACCCAGCGTTTCGCGGATGTCCTTGAGGCCGACCTTGGCGGACAGACGCTCGACGAAGCCAATGCCCTGCTCCTCGGCGGACGCGAGGATCTCGCCCATTCCGAAGAGGCCGATCGTGACGGGGACGAAGCCGATGCCGGAGAGGAGTTCGATCCGGCCGAACGTCAGCCGCGGGGCGCCGGTGATCGTATCGAAGCCGATGGCCGCGAGAAGCAGGCCGAAGCCGATCATCATCACGCTCTTCGCCGGCGACTCCGAGCCGAGGCCGATGAGTGTCGCGAACGACATGATGAACACCGCGAAGAGCTCGGCGGGACCGAAGGCGAGCGCCACGTCGGCAAGCGCGCGCGCAAAGAACGTGAACAGCACGGTGGCGATGAACGCGCCGATGAACGAGGCGAAGAACGAGGACGAGAGCGCGAGCGCAGGTTTCCCCAGCTTCTTGGCGAGCGGGAAGCCGTCGAAGAGAAGCACGACCGACCACGGCTCGCCCGGGATGTTGAAGAGGATCGAGGTGATGACGCCGCCGAACAGCGCTCCCCAGTAGATGCCGCAGAGGAAGATGACCGCGCTCGTCGACCCGCCAGGGCCCGTGTTCGCGATAAAGACCGTGATCGGCAGCAGGATCGCCACGCCGCTAGTCCCGCCCAGGCCGGGGAGAACGCCGATGACGAGGCCGAGGAAGCATCCGATCGTCAGGAGCAGCAAGTTGAAGGGTTGGAGCGCAGTGCCGAAGCCTCCGGCGAGGCTGCCGAGCGTGCTGGTGAATCCGTTGAGGATGTCCATCCGTCTCCGGCCCTACAGGGGGAAGCCCTGCTCGTAGAGCTTGCTCTTCGGCAGGAACACCCGGAAGCCTTTCTCGAACGCGAGATAGATGATCGCGGGGAACAGGATCGCGATGACAATGACCCAGACCCAGCGGTAGCGGCCGATGAACTTCGCGAAGAAGCCCATGTAGAGACCGGTGACGAAGTAGAAGCCGATCCACTGGATCGTCGCCACAGCGACGATCATCGGGATGGCGATCTTCAGCGGTGCCGTCCACGCTTCGCGTCTTGCGAACACACCCTCGCCCGTGTCCACGGTGAGATACCAGCGGTAGATGACGACGACCGCCGCGCCGGCGATCATGGCCGCCGACCAGAAGGGATAGAACCCCGGGCCGAGACCGCCCGGAAACTTCCCGGTCGCGTCAGGGAGGGCGGACGCGCGGCTGTCGAACATGGCGACGGCGGCGATCAAGATCATGACCGCCGCCGTCGCGACCTGGTACGGCCTCACGCCGTGGGGATCACACCCACTTGTTCTTCGTCGCTATGTCGATGTGCAGCTTCTCGTAGTTGTTGATGAACGTGCGGAAGTCGAGTCCGGATCGGAAGTCCGGATTGAGCGCGTTGGTGTCCATGAATGCCTTCCATTTCGCGGACTCGAAGACCTTCTTGAACACGTCGACCCAGAACGCTTGCTGCTGGGGCGTCAGGCCGGGCGGGCCCATGACCGCTCGCATGATGTAGTAGTCGTCGATCGCGAGACCCTGCGACTTGCAGGTCGCGAGGCCCGAGTAGGGACCGGTGGTCGGGCTTGCTGGTGTGAACGCGCAGAGCGGGCGGAGCTTCTTCTGCTGATACAGGCCGAGCCCTTCGCTCGGGTTGTTCACCGTGACCTCGACGCCGCCCTGGTGACCCGCGAGTGCGGTCGCGACCGCGCCACCGCCGGACTGCGGCACGTAGCGGAACGGCTTTGTCTTCGCAAGCTCCGCGATGCGCAGGAACATGACCTCGTCCTCTTGCTTCGAGCCGGTGCCCGAGGCAACGAGCTCTTTGTCCTGCGCGGCCTTGATGAAGTCGCCGGCCGTCTTCCACGTGCTGTCCTCGTTGACCCACAGGAAGAACGGGTCGAGCGCGAGGTTCGCGATCGGCGTGAAGTCGACCGCCTTGTACGGCAGCTTCTGCGTGATGATCGTGGTGAAGAAGCTGTTGAGGGTGATCATGATGTAGTGCATGTCACCCTTCTTCTCGAAGACGTACGTGAACGCGACCGCGCCGGAGCCACCCTCTTTGTTCGTCGGCTGGACCGGCTGGGGTGAGAGCTTTTGCTCTTCGATGATCGCCTGCATCGCGCGCGCGTAGATATCGGATCCGCCGCCGACGGCGGTGCTGATCACGAACTCGACCGGGCGGGTCGGCTGTTGCATCGTCGCGACCGAAGCAGAGGCTTCGATCGTCGCGCTCGGTGACGGGGCAACCGCGCCGCCACCACACGCCGTCGCGATGAGCATTCCCGCTCCCAGGATCGACACGAAACGCCTACCGGTCACTCGCCACATTTGCCTGCACCTCCACGGACTCGTACGCCGTTCGCCCGCGAACGGCTCAACAGCGGTCTGACCAGCGGCATCCTAGCGGTCTGACCAACAATCGCCACCGAGCCGTCGCGGCCCGCATGTCACAATGCGGGAACGAGGTCGGCACGGGGCGTGCGGTCGGCTGGTCAGGGGTCGCTTGACGCGACCGGCGAAGGAGTGGGCGATGGTGCAGGAGCTGGTCCGGCCCGCCAAGCTGCCGCGGGGCGCCGCGCCCGACAGTGCGTGGGCCTACCTGGACGGCAAGTTCGTCCCGATCCGCGAGGCGAAGATCTCGGTCATGACGCATGGCTTCAACTACGGAACAGGCGTCTTCGAGGGGATCCGGGCCTACTGGAACGCCGAAGAGGAGCAGCTGTACGGCCTCCACCTCCGCGAGCATTTCTCGCGGCTCCTGCGCTCGGCCAAGATCATGCGCATCTCCATCCCGCACGACGTCGAGGAGCTCACCGCCACCTGCGTTGACCTACTCCGGAAGTGCGGGTACCGCGAGGACGCCTATGTCCGGCCGGTCGCGTACAAGGCGAGCCCGGTGATCGGCGTCCGCCTTCACAACCTCGAGGACGGATTCACGATGTTCGCCGTCCCGTTCGGCAACTACATCGACATCGACAAGGGCATCGCCTGCCACGTCTCGTCGTGGCGCCGTGTGGATGACAACGCTATCCCTGCGCGCGCCAAGATCACCGGCTCATACGTGAACGCCGCCCTGGCCAAGAGCGAGGCCGAGGAAGCCGGTTTCGCCGAGGCGATCGTGCTCACGCACGAGGGCCACGTATCGGAGGGGAGTGCCGCGAACCTGTTCCTCGTCCGCGACGGCAAGCTCATGACGCCGCCCGCCACCGAGAACATCCTCGAGGGCGTCGTGCGTGCCGATGTCATGCGTATCGCCGGGGAGCTTGGCCTGCCCGTCGAGGTGCGGGTCATCGACCGTACCGAGCTGTACATCTGCGACGAGATGTTCATGTGCGGGACCGGCGTTCAGATCTCACCGGTGACGAGCGTCGACCACCGCGACGTCGGAACGGGCGAGGTCGGCACGATCACGAAGCGCATCTCGAAGGTCTATTTCGACGCGGTCCGCGGCAAGGACGCGCGCTACCGCGACTGGCTCACACCGATCTACGCGACGTGACGGGGGAGCGCGTTACGGCAGCCTGAAGTCAACGAGCTGAGTCGCTGGCGAAGCTCCTGAAGTCGTTGCCGACGCGGACGACGATGTCTGGTCCGCCGGGACCGTCGGCGGTCTCCATCGGAAGACCCAGCTGCGTGCGGAGCTGCTCGGCCGTGTAGCGCTTGCCGGGATTCCGGAGCACGACCGCCGACTTGGCGGATGAACCGTCGGTGACGGCGCTGACACCGAACGCGCGAGCCTCAAGTCGATCGGCGACGTCTCTCGCGACCCCACTGCGCGCGCCGGTGTTCTGCACCTCGACCCGCGCACCCTCCTGCCGCACCTTGGGGTCGTAGAAGAGGGACGCCGCGAGGTCGCGCACCTTCGTGACGTCGGGGATGAGGAAGAACCCTCCCTCGCTGTCGTAGGTCAGCTCGCAATGCGGGTAGGCGCCGCCACAGGGGTACAACACATCGCTGGTGATATTGGCGCTGTCGATGCCTGAGGCGGTGCGCGCCAGGGGCAGGACGTTGGCCGGATCGAAGTCGGTCTCGACGGTGGTGCCGACGCCGTCCATGAGAGACGGGAGCGTACGCAGCGCCTGCGGCGTCGAAAGCTTCACGCGCAGCGCACCGAGCACGTCCTGCTGGCGCCGCGCGCGGCTGTAGTCGTTGGTGTCGTGCCGCGACCTCGCGTACTTCAGCGCGGTCTCACCGAACATCAGCTGCGGCCCTGGCGAGATGTTGACGCGTTCAACGCCGTAATCGACCGTCGGGTAGAACTCATCGCGCACCGGTCGCTTCACGTCGACGATCACACCGCCCACGCCGTTGACGATCCGGTTGAACGCGTCGAAGTTCACCAGCGCGTAAGAATGGATCTTGATCCCGAGCAGGTCGCTCGTGAGTCTCCGCACGAGGTCGGGGCCGCCGAACGCGAAAGCACCGTTGATCTTTCCCTGGAAGGTGCCGGGCTTGTTGATGTAGACATCGCGCGGGACCGAGAGCATCGCCGCCGTCTTGTTCAGGGGATCGAGCGAGACGACGATCATCGTGTCGGTGTTCTGGGTCGTCCGGTCGCCGTCGCGAGTGTCGATCCCGAGCACGAGCACGTTCAGCCGATCGTTCCCCGTCCACACCGGCGCGGGCTCCTGGCCGACCGGCGTGGGAGGGGCGGCCTGCTGGCGTGCGATCGGCGCGAACATCCTGGCGAAGAACGAGGCCCACGGCGCCGACTCGCGGTAGACCGTCCCGTAGGTCACGATGAGCGTCGTCGTCACCAGCGCGAGCACGGCGTAGTCGATGAGGTGGCGACCCCGAAGCCGCTGCATGCGGCCCGCGAACGCGTCGACGACGACGTAGATGTGGTAGACGAGCGTTGTCGCGATCACCATGAACGTCACGTACGTCGCGTTGCGCAGCACCCAGGCGGTGAGCGGATCCGCGTTCACGACGAACGCGCCCGCAAGGACGAACGCGAAGATCGGGAGGAGCAGCATGAGCGCCGCCTTGATCCACCGGTTCTGATAGGCCTGACCGAGACCCGGGAGGAGTGCGGAGAGGAGCGCGGCGAAACCGGGAGACCCGAGCGGCGGGCCCGCGGCGAGCATGAGCGGGCGCTGCCGACTCCCCACATTCGACATAGAACACCTAGCGTAAGAGACTCGCCAGCCGTGGAACGCCAGTCGCACGTGAGCACGACCACCCTCCGTGGCGCCAGGGCGGTCGGCATCGCCTGCGCGGCGCTCTTCTTCGCTCCGGTCGTGCTTTCGCTCGCGTTCCCCGACTGGTTCCTTTTCGCCCCGTACCACCGCACCTACGAGCGGCTGCTGGGGACCATCTTCGGATCGCTGGGCATCGGGCTCCTTCTGGCGCTTCGTGACCCCGCGCGGAACGCCGGCGTCTTCGCGGTCGTCGGGCTTACGGCGGGCTCGCTCGGCGCGGCGACCATCTACTCCCTTGTGTTCGACAGCGCGGCGGCCTCGCACTGGCTGACGACGGTGCCCCTGCTCGCCGCGGTGGCGATCGCGCTCGTCGTGACCTATACGCGGCTGCGGCGGCCGCATCCGGTCGTGGTGCGGATCGTCGTCGCGGCCGTCGCGCTCCTGCCCGTCGCGCTGTACCTGCACGACGCCGCATACCGGGCTTTTGTCAGGCCCTGATGCCGCCGATCGTCTCGGTGCGCGACCTCCGCAAGAGCTACGGTCAGATCAAGGCGGTCGACGGTGTGAGCTTCGACGTCGGGGAGCGCGAGATCTTCGCGCTTCTCGGTCCGAACGGGGCGGGGAAGACGACGACCGTGGAGATCCTCGAGGGCCTTCGGTCGGCCGATAGCGGAACGGCGGTCGTCGCTGGCGTCGATGTCCGAAAGGACCCGTCGGGCGTCAAGGAACGGATCGGCGTGCAGCTGCAGCAGAGCGCGTTCCCCGAGAACTTCCTGGCACGCGAGATCGTCGAGCTCTTCGCGCTCTTTTACCGGAGGAAGGTCGACTCGATGGCGATCCTAAGATCGGTGGGCCTTGAGGACAAGGCGAAGCAGAAGCAGGACAAGCTGTCGGGCGGTCAGCGCCAACGTCTTTCGATCGCCGTCGCGCTCGTGAACGAGCCGCGCGTGCTGTTCCTCGACGAGCCGACCACCGGCCTCGATCCCCAGGCGCGACGCAACCTCTGGGAGCTGGTGCGCGCCATTCGCGCGCGCGGCACTACCGTGTTCCTCACGACCCACTACCTCGACGAGGCGGAGGCGCTGTGCGACCGGGTCGCGATCATGGACGCCGGCCGGATCGTCGCGCTCGATTCTCCGCCAGCGCTCATCGAGTCTCTGCTGGAACGAGGCTTCCGCAAACCGGTCGTCCAGCAGCAGGCGAACCTCGACGACGTGTTCCTCGACGTCACCGGCCACGCGCTGCGCGAGGACTGATGGGACAGATACTCGGCTACACCGTGATGCTGCTCCGCGCGTACGCGCGTGACCGCACCGCGCTGTTCTTCGGCTTCTTCTTCCCACTCCTCTTCATGGTGCTGTTCGGCGTGCTCAACTTCGGCGGGTCTGTGCGCGTGGACCTCGGAGTGGTCGATGAAGCGAAGAACGATCAGAGCGCCTCCTTCATCGCGACCCTCGGAAAGATCGAGACGTTCAAGCTCACGACGGGTGAGCGCGATGCTGAGCTCGCGAAGCTGAGCGCGGGCGATCGCGATCTCGTGCTCGTGATCCCAAGCGACTTCCGCGTCGCGCCGGCACGGCCGGGCGCAAGCGTGCCGACGCTCGCGCTCTACCGGAGCAGCGCTCAGGCCGAAGCCGGGGCAGTCGGCACCGCGATCCTGAACTCGGTCATCGACCAGCTGTCGTTCGCGGTCACGCAGACGGCGCCGGTCGTCAGCCTCAAGAGCGAGGAGGTCACCGGCCGGAACCTCAAGTACGTCGACTTCCTCACGCCGGGGATCGTGGGGATGACGATCATGCAGCTCGGCATCTCGAGCGTCGCGTTCGCGTTCGTCGCTGACCGGCAGCGCGGCGTGATCCGCCGCATCATGGCGACGCCGATCCCGCGACGGAGCTACATGGCGGCGCACGTGCTCCAGCGGCTGATCCTCGCCGTGGTGCAGGTGCTCATCCTGCTCGCGGTCGCCGTTCTCGCCTTCAAGGTCACCGTCGTAGGCGGGCTCCCGTCGCTGCTCGCCGTCGCCGTTCTCGGAGCCGTCGTGTTCCTGAGCTTGGGCTTCGCCGTGACCGGTCTCCTCACCAGCGAGAATCAGGCGGCCGTCGCGACGCAGATCGTCACGCTGCCACAGATGTTCCTGTCTGGTGTGTTCTTCTCGCGCGACGCCGTTCCGGCGTTCCTGAAGCCCGTCGCCGACTACCTTCCGCTCACGTTCCTGAACGACGCGCTGCGCGCCATCGCGACGACGGGCGCGTCGCTCGGCGACGTGAGCGGCCAGATCATCGGCCTCGCTGCCTGGGCGGTCGTCTCGTTCATCCTGGCGTACCGGCTGTTCCGGCTGGACTGACTCCTAAGGCTCGAGCGCGTCCGCCACCGCGCGATGGGCGATCGCGCGAAAGCGTCCCCAGTCCGCCCAGCTGCCGCCGATGCTCTTCTTTCCTTCGGTGGTGAGCCCCTCCAGCAGCGCGGCCTGCGCGCGTACCTCATGGGGCGACATCTCGCGCCAGTCCTCGATCTGCTCGTCGGTGTCGAGCGCGCCGAGCGTGCCGCTCAGCTCATCCAAGAGGAATGCGAACGTGTGGAAGAGCGGCGGCGCGTTGGGTGAAGAACGACCGCGGTACGCGATCGTGGCGAGGAAGCGCCGCACGGCCGTCTCCAGACCGGTCTCCTCCTTCGTCTCGCGCAGGAGCGCGTCGTGGATCGGCTCACCGTGATGGATGCCGCCGGTGGGAAGGCGGTACGCGCCGCGTGGGTAAAAGGTCTTGATCGCGACGAGCAGCTTGCCGTTGGGCCGGCGGACGGCCATGAGCACCTCGCCGTAGCGGTCCTTCCGCCGGATGGGGTCGGCGAAGCCGTCGTGGATCGTCGCGTCGATCACGCGCGGCTCGCCGTAGCGCCGCCCAAGCTCCGTGATCTCGCGACGCGCGTCGGCTGAGAGCTCCATTCGCTCCCGAGGCTAAGCCTCAGGAACGTTCGTGCTTGCGCAGCAGGTCGTCCAGCGCTTCGCGGAGGAGCGCCGCCTCCTTCTTCTTCTGACGCTCGGCGAGCCCTTTGAGCCGGCCGAGCTGCGCGGCGGAGTAATAGGAGGACTTGAGCACCATGTCGTCGCTGGGTGTGAGGCCGACGGCGTCGCCGCCCTGCTCCTTCGCCGCGAGCAGCGCGAGATCGGCCTTGCGCATCAGCTCTTCGGCGCTGGCGGGACCGCGCGACTTCGTGTCGCGCGGCGTGTTGGCGACGCCGATGCTGACCGTGCAGATCTGTCCGTGCGGGACGCCTTTCGCCAGAGCCGCGTCGAGCTCCTGCCGAAGCTGCTCAGCGCGCAGAAAGACCGGCTCGAGCGTCGTGCCGGCCGCGAGCAGCGCGAACTCGTCGCCGCCGATGCGGCCGAGCGTCCACCCCTCCTTCGCCGCGGTCCTCGAGAGGGTCGTTATGGCGGTCGCGATCGCTTTGTCACCCGCTTCTCGCCCGGCTTTCTCGTTGAGCACGAGGAGGCCATCCAGGTCGAGGTGGAGCAGCGTCGCGACCGGTTCGCGTTTGAGCGCCGCGATGACCGCGCCTTCGAATGCCGGCCGAGAAAGGCAGCCGTTCGCGTCCGCTCGGAACCGCACGTCCTTGACCTGTTCCCTGCGCTTAGCCATATTCCACCTCCGTGTCGTCGTTCGGTGCGTGTATATCGGTGTCGCATATATAGGTCAAGTGTCATCATGGTCGCGGGGCGGAGGGTGATCGCCGCAGAGGGCACGGCCGCCGTAGGTAGACTCAGCAGTACAGGCGTTCGAGGGGCGATCCACCCCGATGCCGCCGGAAGAAAGCCGCAAGGCCAGTAGACCCGGCCGGAGAGCCACTCCGTTAACAAGGCGATGAGTGGGCGCGCGCAGGCGTGCCAACTCGGGTGGTACCACGGCAGCGCCGTCCCGGGAGAGGGACGGCTTTTTTGTTTGGAAGGGAGTCGAGCGACGAGCGATTCACTCGCGAGGAGCGAAGTCCAGGGCCCGAGTGACAACGAGGGTTCGAGCAAGACGCGTTTCACACCGGTGGGGTCGTCCTTTGATCTGCCGGAGCTCGAGCACGGCGTGCTCGAGCTGTGGGAGCGCGAGCGGACCTTCGAGGCGCTGAAGAAGAAGAACGCCGGAGGCCTCCGGTACTCGTTCATCGACGGCCCGATCACCGCGAACGTCGAGGCCATGGGCGTTCACCACGCGTGGGGACGCACCTATAAGGATCTCTACCAGCGGTACAAAGCGATGCAGGGCCACGAGCTCCGCTGGCAGAGCGGCTTCGACTGTCAGGGGCTGTGGGTCGAGGTGCAGGTCGAGCGCGAGCTCAATCTCAACAGCAAGCGCGATATCGAGTCCTACGGCATCGGCCGCTTTTCGCGCGCGTGCCGTGCGCGCGTGGACCGTTCCGCCGCGGTCATCACCAAGCACGACATCCGCCTCGGTCGCTGGATGAACTGGGACGACTCTTACTACACGTACTCCGATAACAACATCTCGCATATCTGGCACGTGCTGAAGCTGTGCCACGAGAAGGGCTGGCTCTACAAGGGCCACCGCGCGATGCCCTGGTGCGCGCGCTGCGGCACGGCGCTGTCCGAGCACGAGATGACCGGGTCATACAAGGAGATGACCCACACCTCTCTATACGTGCGCTTCCCGATAACTGGGCCTCTCCCGTCTCCGGAAACGCCGGGCACGGGCGACGAGCGGACATCCTTCCTGGCGTGGACGACGACGCCGTGGACGCTACCGGCGAACGTCGCGCTCGCGGTGCACCCGGATCTCGAGTACGCGCGCGTGCGCGTCCAGGCCTACGGAGCAGCGGCGCCCGAGGTCCTGATCCTGTCGGCGGCCGTGTTCCGGCAGACAAAGTGGCACGCCGCCGAGTTGCTCGAGACGTTCAAGGGAAAGACGCTGCTCGGTCTCACGTACTCCGGGCCGTTCGACGATCTGCCGATCGGCGCGCAGACGAAGCCCGGTCACCGCGTGATCGCGTGGGACGAGGTCGGCGAGGCCGAGGGCACCGGCATCGTGCACATCGCGCCCGGCTGCGGCGCCGAGGACTTCGCGCTGTCGAAGATCGAGAAGCTCCCTGTCGTCGTGCCCATCGACGAGAACGCGCACTTCAACAAAGGCTTCGGCTGGCTCGAAGGCAAAGAGGCGCGCGACGTCGCGCACGAGATCGCCGCCGACCTCAAATCGCGTGGCCGGCTGTTCCGCGAGCTGCCGTACACGCACTCGTATCCGATCTGCTGGCGGTGCAAGGAGGAGATCGTCTTCCGCGTCGACGACGAGTGGTTCATCTCGATGGAGCAGATCCGGCCGCTCATGAAGGAGGCTGCGTCAAAGGTGCGCTGGCTGCCACCGTTCATCGGCCAGCGGATGCAGAACTGGCTGGACAACATGGGCGACTGGAACATCAGCCGCAAGCGCTACTGGGGCCTGCCGCTGCCCTTCTATACCTGCGAGAACCGACATTTCTTCGTGGTCGGCAGTCAGGAAGAGCTCCGCGAGCGCGCTCTCCGCGGCCTGGACGAGCTCGAGGAGCTCCACCGGCCGTGGATCGATGAGGTCGTGGTCGCCTGTCCCGAGTGCAAAGCGGAAAGCGCACGCGTGAAGGAGGTCGGCGACTGCTGGCTCGACGCCGGCATCGTCCCCTTCTCGACGCTGCGCTGGTGGGACGACCGCGCGTACTGGGAGAAGTGGTACCCCGCCGACTTCATCACCGAGAACCTCGAGCAGGTGCGTCTCTGGTACTACTCGCAGCTCTTCTTCAGCGTCATCCTCACCGGACGCGCGCCATACGAGGTCTGCCTCTCGAACGAATTCGTGTACGACGAGAACGGCGACGAATTCCACAAGACTGGCGACAACTTCATCGACTTCCCGCAGGCCGCCGAGCGCGCCGGCGCAGACGTCGTGCGCTGGTATTACGCACGCCACGACGTCGCGGAGAAAGTGCTCTTCGGATACAACGTGCTCAGCGAGGTCAAGCGAAAGCTCCTCGTGCTGTGGAACACGTATTCCTTTTTCGTGACATACGCGAACCTCGACGCGTTCGACCCCAACGGGGCGCAGGTCCCGCTCGGCGAGCGGCCGCTCATCGATCGCTGGCTCCTGTCGTCGCTCGAGCGCCTGGTGCGCGACAGCCGCGCCGCGCTGGATCAGTACGACTCGCAGACCGCGGCGCTGCGGATGGAGGCGTTCTGGGACGATCTATCGACCTGGTACGTCCGGCGCAACCGGTCGCGCTTCTGGAAGACGGAGTCCCGCCGCGATTCGCTCGCCGCGTACCAGACCCTCTATGAGGCGCTCACGACCCTGGCGCGGCTGTTCGCTCCGATCATGCCGTTCCTCGCTGAGTCGCTGTACCAGAACCTCGTTCGACACGCGGTACGCGGGGCCCCAGATTCGGTCCATCTCACGCCGTATCCCGAGGTGCGCCTGGAACGGATCGACGATGACCTCGAGCGGCGCATGCGCGCCGCGATGCGTGTCGTGTCTCTTGGCCGGACGGCGCGCTCGGCCGCGAAGACGAAGGTGCGCACGCCGCTGCCCAAGCTCATCGCGGTCTTCGATCCGAACGACCGTGATCGCGGCGCCCTCGACGGACAGGACGAGCTCGCGTCGATCATCCGCGACGAGCTCAACGTGAAGGCCTTTGAAGTGCGCGATCACGCGGAGGGACTCGTGCGCGAGATCGTGAAGCCGGAGCTCAAGGTGCTCGGGCCGAAGCTGGGCAAAGATCTACCCCGCGTGCGCCAGGCGCTCGCGGAAGGACGCTTCACCTCGCGCGACGGCAGCACCGTGGTCGAGGGTTTCACGCTCTCGCCGGCGGAGCTGCTCGTCAGCTACGAGGGCACGCCCGGACACGCGGTGGGCCGTGAGACAGGCGCTATCGCGGCGCTCGTCACGGACACCACGCCGGAGCTCGAGGCCGAGGGTCTTGCGCGCGAGCTCGCGCATCACGTGAACAACATGCGCAAGGAGGCAGGTCTCGACATCGCCGACCGCATCACGCTCCGTTACGACGGCGCGCTCGGGGAGACGATCGAGCGCTTCAAAGACTTCCTCGCGGGGGAGGTCCTCGCGACGGCGATCGCCCGCGACCCCAGCGGTCGCGGCCACCGTTGGGAGGGCGAGCTGAACGGCGTGAAGGGGATAATCG
>JALYLT010000018.1 GCA_030774095.1 Chloroflexota bacterium | reverse complement strand
GTGATGCCGACTTGTACAGCAGCGCAACCTCTGGCCGGATGAACTCGATGCCGTAGGCATCGCGGCGTCCGAGGTCTGCGACGTTGAGTCCGATGCGATTATTGCGTCGATACATCCAGCGCTTGCCATCACTCTCCTCGAACAAGAGCTCGAGACGCCACGGACCATCCTCTGTCTCACGCGCCCAGATCTCATGGCGCTCGGGATCCGTGATGGTCTGGCCACGCTTCCAGGGGATGAACTCCCCGGCGTGCACGATCTGGACATCCCATGTGGCAAGGGCCTCGCGGAACGCCAGCTGGTCACGCCGCAGGACCGCGACCTCGATGTCGACGTGCGTGCGCGTCTCGTGTCCGAGGAACATATCCAGCGCGCGGCCCCCAGCGATCCACCATGGCGCCGAGACCGGCCCGAAGAGGCGCTTGACCTCTTCGAGGCTCAGGGGCTCCCAGCGCTGCTCCGGCGTCGCCGCGGCGTCCTGCATCAGAACCCCGAGCTGTACACGCGAAGTGCGGGCATCCGGTACGTGATCCGCTGCTGCTTCGCCCAGGTCGCGTCCACGCCGCGTTGCACGCGCTCCTCGCTCTGGTGGTAGCGGAGCGCCAGCTTCCGGATGTCCGCCTGCGCCACCGCCTGGTCGTCATTCGCGCGGACGGTGCCGTCCACGCGCACGAAGCGGTAGCCGTCCGGAACGATGAGCGACGCGCGAGGATCGCGCGCGAGATTCTCTGGCTTCTTCCGGCCGGCCGCGGTGTTGAACATGATCTCGTCGCCCTCGAGCACGTACCACATGACCGTGAGATGCGCGGAGCCGTTGTCGTTCGTTGTCCCGAGGACGGCGTAGCGCGCCTCGTGGAGGAAGTCGCGCTCGGCCTGCGTCAGCTCTCGTCTCACACCCACACCCCCTCGCTATTTCTAACGGAAGAGGTCACGGTCCGCGGGCCGAACGTACTCCTGCGCCGTCTCCGCGGGCTCGTCGTGCGTGAATCCGCGCACCACCGCCACCGGGCAGCGGTCCAGCTTTCCCATGACAAGCTCCGCGGCAGCGGCGATCTCGTCGGCGACGGCGATCTCTGTCACGCGCAGCTCGTAGCCCTCCGGGTCGCGCTGGCCGACGTAGCGTTTGAGCGCCGGCAGCCCGGCGATGCCAATCGCGACATTGGTATGGCCCTCGCGCCACGCGCGCCCGAACGTGTCGGTCACGACCACGCCCACCGTGGCCCCGGTCGCCGCGCGGAACGCTTCGCGCAGCCGCGTCGCCGACGCGTCCGGATCCACGGGTAGGAGCACGACCGTGTCCGGCGCCCCCGCGTTCGAACGATCGACGCCCGCATTCGCGCACACGAACCCGTGGTGCGTCTCGCAGATCAGGATCCCGCGCTCCCAGCGCACGATCTTGGCACACTCCCCGAGAACGACCTCGATCTGGCGCGCGTCCTTGCCCGCCTCGGCCGCCATCTGGAGAGCGCGCTCGCCCGGCACCACGTCGGCTAGATGCACGATGCGACCCTCGCTCTTCGAGACGATCTTCTGCGCGATGACCACGATGTCGCCGTCGCGGATCGCCTCACGCTGCGCGCGCGCTGCGTCGCGGATGAGGACCGCGAGGTCGTTGCCGGGCAGGATCTCCGGCAGGCCGTTGACGGCGGTGACGATGAGCTGTGTCACGACTTCCTCATAGGATGTGCGGGCCATGTTGACACTCGGCTGGAAAGCGTCCGCGGAGCAGTTCGCGCCCGCTGATCTCCTACGGTACGGCGTGCTCGCCGAGGAGCTCGGCTTCGACAGCGTCGTCGTGAGCGATCACTTCCATCCGTGGCGCGATACCGGTGGCCACGCGCCCTTCTCCTGGGCCTGGCTCGGCGCGCTCGGCGCGAAGACGTCGCGGGTTCGGATGGGGACCAGCGTCGTGACGCCGACGTTCCGCTATCACCCAGCGATCGTGGCACAGGCCGCGGCCACGATCGCGCTTCTATTCCCGGACCGCTTCTTCCTGGGCGTGGGATCGGGCGAGTCGATGAACGAGACGCCGGTCCTTGCGACGGAGTGGCCCGAGCCGGCGGAGCGCTTCCGCCGTCTACGCGAGGCGGTGAAGCTCATGAAGCTCCTCTGGTCGGACGACTACGTCACGTTCGAGGGCAAGTACTTCAAGACGCGCGGGGCGAAGATCTTCGACAAGCCGAAGGATGGCGTGCCGCTGTACATCGCCGCCGCCGGTCCGCAGACCGCGACCTACGCGGGCAAGGAGGCGGACGGCTTCATCTGCACCAGCGGGAAAGGCGACGAGCTGTACCGCGAGACGCTGCTGCCCGCGGTCGAGACGGGCGCTCGCGAAGCGGGACGGGACCCCGTGAAGATCGAGCGCACCATCGAGATGAAGGTCTCGTTCGACACGGACCGCGGCCGCGCCATGACCGATACGCGCGAGTGGGCCGCCCTCGCGCTACCGGCCGAGGACAAAGCTGGTGTCGAGGATCCCCGCGAAATGGAGCGCCGGGCCGAGGCAGCGGCCGACAAGGCACACACGCGCTTCATCGTCTCGACCGATCCCGACGAGCACGTCGAGAAGATCCGCCGCTACGTGGAATGGGGTTTCACACACCTGGTCTTCCACTTCCCCGGTCAGGATCAGGAGCGGGCGATGCGCCTCTATGCGCGCGAGATCCTTCCTCGCCTCCGTGCCTAGCCTCTCCGCCGCGGCGCTCGAACTCCTTTCGACCGCTCGCGTCGCGCATCTCGCCACCTCAGATCAGTACGCGAGGCCTCATGTCGTGCCCATCGTGTTCGTCTGGAAAGAGGAAGTCCTCTACACGCCACTCGATCGGAAACCCAAGCGTGACGACGACTGGCATGCACTGCGCCGTGTCCGGAACATCGAGACGAACGGCCGCGTAGCGATCGTCGTCGATCGATACGACGAGGACTGGTCGCATCTCGCGTGGGTCATGCTCGAGGGCGTGGCGACGATCCTGGAGAGCGGTGACGAGCGCGATGCGGCCGCGACAGCGCTGCTCGCGAAGTACGCGCAGTACGAAACGCTCCCGCTCGAGGGCCGGCCGATCGTGCGCGTAGAGATCGAGCGCGCGAGCGAGTGGTCTAGCGAGACGCCTTCGTACTAGGCGCGCGTTGCCGCGCTCGGAAGCCGCATACAGCCACGAGTTGCACAGTTCGAGCGCAGCATCCTGAAGGACGTCTGGCCGGGCTTTTAGACTCGCGACTCTTATGGAGTTCGGGTTCACCCTGAAGCCAGACGTCACGTTCGAACGCGCGGTCAGCCTCGCGCGGCTCGCCGAGCAAAGTGGCTTCACGTACGGCTGGCTCTTCGACAGCCACGTGCTCTGGAAAGAGCCGTACGTCCTCCTCACCCTCATGGCGCAGAACACGGAGCGGATGCGGCTCGGGACGTGCGTCACCAATCCCGCGACGCGGGAGCCATCGGTGACCGCCAGCACCCTCGCCGTGCTGCAGCTGCTGTCCAAGGGCCGCATGGATCTCGGCATCGGCCGCGGCGACTCCGCGCGGCGCGTGCTCGGAAAAGCCCCGACGACGCTCGCGAGCCTCGAGGAAGCGACCAAGGTGATCCGCGACCTCTGCGAGGGCCGCGAGGTCACGTACGAGGGAACGAAGCTGCATCTCGACTGGGCAGAGAACTACCGCTTGCCGGTGTGGATCGCCGGCTACGGACCCAAAGCGCTCGAGCTCACCGGCCGCGTGGCCGACGGCGCCATCATCCAGCTCGCCGACCCCAGCCTCGTGGGCTGGTGCGTCGGCCTGCTGCAGCAGGGCGCGCGCAGCGCGGGGCGCGATCCGAACGCAGTGGCGGTCATGGCCGCTGCGCCGGCGCACCTCGGCGACCGAAAACGCGCGCTGGATGCGGTCCGCTGGTTCCCCGCCCTCGTGAGCAATCACGTCGTCGATCTGGTCAAGCGGTACGGCGAGCAGGGCCTGCCGCCGGACCTGACCGCGTACGTCCGCGACCGACCCGGGTACGACTACCAGCACCACGCTGAATCGGGATCGTCGAACGCGGCGTTCGTCGACGATGAGTCGGTGGAGCGCTTCTGTGTGATCGGCGATCCACAAGCGCATATCGCGAAGCTCCGGAAGCTGGCTACCGTTGGCGTGAAGCAGTTCAACATCTACCTCATGAGCGGCGACGAGGAGGAGATCCTCGAGACCTACGGCCGCGAAATAATCCCCGCGCTGAGGGATGTGGCGCCCGCGCCGACTGCCTAGCCTCGTCTCACACGGGGCCGCCCTGCTCCGTTCTAGCTGTGAACGGAGGTCGAAATGGAGCTTCTCATCGCGGTCGGCGCGCTCGGTTTCCTCGGTGCCCTGGCCAACCTGTTCGGCGCGGACGGCGCCGACGTGCATCGTCGGGCGCGCACACGCTGGATCGTCTAGCCCGTACCCTGCTCCTTATTGCGTTGATGACCGTCTGTAGGACTGGACATGCGTAGCTCCTGCACGGCTGGCCAAAGTTCTTTGGCGATCTCGCCGTACTTGGACGCGGGCGCCGCGAGCGCCTCGCTGAACATCTCGACGAAAACCTCGTGCGTGATGCGACCGAGGTCCGCCGGGCCGGTAGCTTCATCCAGGCGCGCCAAGATCCGCCGCGCCTCACCTTCGTACTCGTCAGTGTGCGGGTTCTCTTCGGCAATCCCGATCGGATCCGCGGCGAACAGAATCGCCGACACACGATTCAGGACTGCGCGATAGTGCTCGCTCGAATCTCGCCTGTCGTTGCGGCTTGGACGCTGCACGACGAATACGTTAACGGCGGATCTGCAGCAGCGTTCTAGCTACAACTCTCCCGTGGCCGCGTACCGGTCGGCCACCGTCAGCGCTTCGTCGATCGCCTTCACGCCGAACGCGATCTCGTCCTCGGTCACATTGAGCGGCGGCGCGATGAACAGCATGTTCCAGCGGTTCAGGATGTACACGTCGCGCTGCATGAGCGCGTTCTTGATCGCGGTTTGAAGCTTCGCGGACGGTCCGTTCCAGCGCTCCAGCATCTCCTTCGTCTTGCGGTCCTTCACGAGCTCGATCCCGATGAACAGTCCCTTGCCGCGCACGTCGCCCACCGACGGGTGGTGCTCGGCGACGGCGCGCAGCTGGCGCATCAGGAGCTCGCCGCTCCGCGCGCCGCGCTCGATGAGACCGTCCTCGCGGTAGGCCTCGATCGTCGCGACGCCGGCCGCGCACGCGAGCGGATGGCCGGCGTACGTGAGTCCGGCCCAGAGCACGTTCGTATCGAAGTGCTTCGCGATCGGGTCGTTCACGATGACGCCGCCCAGCGGGACGTAGCCCGAGTTCACACCCTTCGCGAACGTCAGCATGTCCGGCACCACGCCGTCGTGCTCGGCCGCGAACCACTTACCGGTCCGGCCGAAGCCCGTCATGACCTCGTCGAGGATGAGCAGGATCCCGTGCTTGTCGCACAGCGTGCGCAGTCCGCGGATGAAGCCGTCCGGCGGCACAATGAGACCGGAGCTGCCGACGATCGGCTCGAGGAAGATCGCCGCGACGTATTCGGGGCCCTCGTACCAGAGCACCTCTTCAACGTGCGCGAGCGCCTTCTGCGCGTCGTTGCCGAACATCGAGCGGTACGGGTCGGGATTCAGGAAACGCACGACGCCGGTGATGCCGGGCTCGTTCGCCCAGCGCCGGTTGTCACCGCCGAGCGTCGCGGCGCCCTGCGTCTGACCGTGGAAAGAACGCCACTGCGTCAGGACCTTGTGGCGCTTCGTGTACATGCGCGCGATGCGGAGGGCGTGCTCGTTGGCCTCGCTGCCGCCGGTGGTGAAGAGCGTCTTGGTCAGATCGCCAGGCGTGATGTCGGCCATGAGCCGGGCCAGCTCGGCGCGGCTCTCCTCACCGAACGACGGCGTGACGTAGCACAGCTTCTCGGCCTGCTCCTGGATGGCGCGCACGACCTTCGGATGACCGTGGCCGAGGTTGACGTTGATGAGGCCGGAAGAGAAGTCGAGGATCCGCCGCTCGCCGGCGTGCAGCCAGGACCCTTTCGCGCCGGTGATGACGAGCGGGGAAAGAGCGCCCTGCGCCGACCATGAGACGAGGACGTGGTCCTTGGTGTCCTTGACGACCGCGGCGGTGTCGGTCGGTCGCTTGGTGTCGAGCGCCATGAGAAAAAGGAGCATACGCTTCGCCTTCGCTCATGAAACTCGGCTTCCAGCTCTGGCCGCAGAACACGACCTGGCCCGCCATGCGCGCTGCCGCGCAGCTCGCGGATCGCATCGGCATCGATTCCGTCTGGACCTGGGACCACTTCTATGCCCTCTCCGGCGAGGAGGAGCGGCCGAACTTCGAGGCCTGGACGATCCTGGCCGCCGTCGCCGCGATCACCCAGCGCGTTCACCTCGGCGCGATGGTGTCTGGTGTCACCTACCGCCATCCGGCCGTGATCGCGAACATCGCCGCGACGCTGGATCAGGTCTCGAACGGCCGCGCGATCTGCGGCATCGGGGCCGCCTGGAATCAGACCGAGCACAAGGCGTACGGGATCGATCTCGGAACACCCGGAGAGCGCTCGCGCCGCTTCGCAGAGGCCGCGAAGGTCATCCGCGCGCTCCTCGATGGCGAGCGCCTGACCTACTCGGGCAAGTACTACACCCTCAAGAACGCGGTGCTGAACACGCGACCCGTGCAGAAGCGCCTGCCGATCATGATCGGCGGCGGCGGCGAGCAGAAGACGCTGCGCACCACGGCGCGCTACGCCGACATGTGGCACGGCTTCGGTCCACCGGAGACGATGGCGCGCAAGCTCGAGATCCTGCGACAGCACTGCGTCGACGCCGGCCGCGATCCATCACAGATCGAGCCGTACGGCGGCAGCTGGCTCGTGGTGCGCGACACGAAGGCCGAGGCCGAGGGCGTCCTGGCCGAGATCCAGAAGCATCATCCCGGCATGAGTCGCCCGAACGCGTTCGTCGGGAACAGCGACGAAGTCGCGGCGCATCTCAAGCGGTACTGGGACGTCGGCATCCGCGGCTACATCGTCGGGTTCGCGCACCCATTCGACATGGAGAGCATGGAGCGGATCGCGAACGACGTGCGGCCGCGCCTGGAGAAGCTCGTCGGGATCGCCGCCTAGGCCGTGGACGCGAGCCAGATCGCGGACGTCCTCGCCCACTCGCCGGTCTTCGCGCCACTTGGGCAGCGCGAGCGTCTCGAGCTCGCTGCGCGGATGCGCTCGAAGCATTTCCAGCGCAACGAGGTGATCTTCCACCGCGATGACCCCGCGGGCCACGTGTATCTCATCGCGTCAGGGACCGTGAAGGTCTCCGTGCCCGAGGAGGGCGGGCAGGAGGTCGCGATCGCGCTTCACCGCGGCGGCGACGTGTTCGGCGAGATCTCGCTCTTCGACGAGGGTCCGCGCTCGGCCACGGTGACGGCGCTGACGGAGACGACGCTTTTCGCGCTCGCGAATCGCGACTTCATGGATGTGCTCCGCGGCAGTCCCGACGCTATGCGTCAGCTGCTCGCGCTCCTCGCCACTCGCATCCGGCGCAGCACGGGGCACATCGAGGATCTCGTGTTCCTCGATCTGCCCGGGCGCGTCGCGAAGCTGCTGATCGATCAGAGCGAGCTGTCCGGCTCGAACGTCGTGTCGCTCACCCAGGAGGATCTCGCCTCGTTCGTTGGCGCCACGCGCGTCGCCGTTAACCGCGTGCTGGTCGATCTCGAGCGCCGTGGCGCGGTGAAGCTGGGCCGCGGCAATGTCGAGATCGCCGACGCGGCGCTGTTGAAAAAAGAGGTCAGGTACTGACAAAGAACGAGCGGTCCTTTCGGGCCGCTCGCTCTTTGCCGTCCCACCGCGTGTATCGCTATGACGGGGTGATCTGTCCTTCGTCGGTGGCCGCGTGCGGGCTGTCGCCCGCGTCCGCGATGCTCGACGGGCCGGCGATGTCGTCGCCGCTATAGGTCGAGTCGGAGCTGGTCGCGGCCGATGAGTCGTATCCGACCTTCGTCAGGTAGCTCTCGGACTCGTCGATGAACGCCGTGCCGTCGCCGCTCGATGCGGTGCCGCTCGCGTCGGCGTTCGCTGCGAGGAAACCGTTCGGGTCATCGTGGATCACGTTCGCTCGGGTCACCGAACCGCCCGCGTCGGCGTTCGCTGCCAGGAAACCGTTGGGATCGTCATTGATCGCGCTCACCCTGGTTGCGCCCGCGATGTCAGCGGCGCTCGCCTCAGGCGAACCCTCTACTGGTGCGACGGATCCTCTCGCGGTGGCGTTCGCCGCGAGGAAACCATTGGGGTCGTCGTTGATCGCGCTGGCCCTGGTGCCGCCCGCGATGTCAGCCGCGCTGGCCTCCGGTGAACCCTCGACCGGTGCGACAGCGCCTTGCGACGCAGCGCGGTCCGCGAACTTCCAGTCGTCGCCTGTGCGAACCGCAGCGCCGCCCTCCGGCGCGATGCGGTCTGTGAACTTCCAGTCGTCGCCCGCTCGGACCGTGTTCGTGCCGCTGCCACCCGGCGCGTCTTTGCTGGCGAACTTGTAGTCGTCGCCCACTCGGGCCGTGTTCGTGCCGCTGCCACCCGGCGCGTCTTTGCTGGCGAACTTGTAGTCGTCGCCCACGCGCGCGGTGCGCGTGCCGCTGGCGGCGCCGTCGACATCCGCGGAGCCGACCTGCGCTGGGTCACCCGGGATGACCGTTCGGCCAGCCGAGCCAGAGAGGTCGTCGACCATCGCGGGACCACCGCCCGGCGTGAGATCGCTCTGCGACATCCGCGTGGAAGCGAGCGCGCCTCCGATCGCGAATGCCTTGCTCATGCGCTGGTCGATGCCCAAGGTGGAGAGACGGCCGGCGTCTCCCGTGCGGAGTGCCGACAACTCATCGGAACTGAGATCGAAACCGCGAAGCGCGCCGGTGGGGTCCGAGTTCAGCTGACGCCGGAACGCGGCGTCGCTTATTGCGCGCTGGACGACTTTTGCGAGAGCATCCTTCGACATGTCATTCCTCCTCCGTATTGGTTCTGCCGGCAGATTGGTCTTGGACCGAGCACGCTTCGTCCACCGGTGCGACGCGCCCTCTGTAATGCTGATGACGTTCGGCTATCTCCCTACCCCCCTCTACTACTCGAGCTCAGGCAGATCGACCGGATCGCCGCGTGGCCGACAGACGCCGCAGTGCAGGGCATCTTCGACGACGAGCGCACGGAGTGTCTGGTGTTTGTTGCCTCGGAAGACATCGATGAGGAACGGGTGCGTCTTCGCGTGCTCGCGGCAGGTGCCACGGCCGCAAAAGCGACACGCTCCCAAGGCAGTCCGTTCGCACGTCCAGCAGTCCAACCCATCACGCTCCCCGCGTCTCCGAGCCCAGCCCGGCGCCGACATAATGCGCCGTTCGCGCGCGGAATTCGCCTATTTTTTCGCGAGAGCCCCGGACCAGGCGTAGGAAGTCCTCCCGACCGAGCCCGGCGAGGACGAGGTCCGTCTGGGCGGTCACCGTGGCCGTCCGGGGATGCCCGTAGAGAAGGGCAAGCTCTCCGAAGGAATCCCCCCGGCCGAGGCTCCGGACGACGTCGCCGGCAATTGACACCTCCGCCTGGCCCTCGCGGACGACGTAGTAACGGTCCCCCGAATCTCCCTCCGAGAAGACCGCCTGGCCGGCGGGGACACGGCGCGTGACGAGGCGTGCTGCGATCCGGTCGAGCTCCAGCGCGTCGAGACCGCGGAAGAACGGCAGGGCTGCCAGCTGAGCGCGCTCCTCGGCCGAGGAGCGGATCCGGGCCGCGATCTCGTAACGGTCGCGCACCCAGCGTTCGAAGTGGCCTCGGTCCAGCGACCAGAGCTCACACGCCTCGAGTGCCTGGACGGTCGCGCCGCGTGGTTTCCGGTCCAGCAGCGCCATCTCGCCGAAGCCCTCCCCGGCGAGGATCGTTCCCAGCACCTGACCGTCGCGCGCGAGGGCCTGCAGCCGCCCGGATCGGACGAGGTAGAAGCGGTCGCCGACCTCATCGGCCGTGACGACGGTCGCGCCGGCCTCCACCGGCTGCTCCTCCAGGTGGGAGGCGATGGCGAGGAGCGCTGGCCGCGAGAGGCTGGCGAAGAAGCGCACGCGCGCCAGTACCGCCGCTCGTTCCTGCACGGTCCCGAGCCGAGCCCGGCTCGCGCGGGCGCTCCGAAGGCGCGCGAAGCCACGTACCGCACCGACCAGACGGGCCGCGAGGGCCAGCAGCAGGGGGCCGACGAAAACAAGGACGAGCAGAGCGAGGCCAAGCACGCCGATGGGTCCGTTGGCGAACAGCTCCTTCGCCGCAGTGGCAACGCGCGTCTGCCACAGGGTGAGTGAGAAGACGAGGACGAGGACCGACGTGACGATCGCGATCGCTCCGAAGAGACCAAGACCGATCTCGCTCGGGGACCAGCGCTCGCGACGTCGCAGCTTCCGAACGACCGCCGTCCGCGCGAACGCCATCGAGCGCTGGCGGAGAAATGGCGCGTCCAACAGGTCCACGAGCACGTGATATCCGTCGAGCTCGAGGATGGGGACGAGGTTCAGCGCCAGTTGGAAAATGAAGAGGCTGGCCCCCTGGAACGCGACGCTCCCGACGATGCCACCGTCGAACGCCGCGATGAATGCGCAGATCGCACCGACCGTCGCCCCGCCGATCGGACCCGAGAGTGAAACGACGATCCGCTGCCCGCGCGAAGCCATCGCCATGTCGGTCGCGTCAACGTAGGCGGCCGGGAAGAGGTAGTAGATCATCAGGCCCAGGCGCCGGACCCGACGGCCGTAATGCCGGATCGCGAGTGCGTGACCCGCCTCGTGAACTGAGATCGAGACGACCTGCAACAGGGTCAACGCGAGGATGCCCAGCGTGTAGCTGCCCTGCACCGTCGCGAGCCCGTGACGTCCCGTGCCCAGCTCCCGGATCCAGACGACGATCCCCGCCAGCGCGAGAAGCACAAGCAACGCCCCGCCGACGCGCGTGAACGCGAGGCGTCCGCCGAACCGGTAGATCACGTCCACCGCGCGGTCGGCGTTATTCCACCGCGCGATATCCCACATGATCAATTTGCGCAGAAGGATCGACAGTCGTGTGAGCGGATCGCGCATCGCCCGTCGTGCAGCGAGCTTCTCGTAGACAGGCGCACGCTCCTCGCCAAAGAATCCGTTCGCACCGAGCACCGCGGTCACGCGGGCGAGGCGGTCGAGAGCGAAGGTGCCTTGACGCTCGAGATGCACGACCAGGATGTCCTGGACGGTGCGCTCGCCATCCATGAGGTCGACGAGGCGTAGATCCTCCGGCTCGAGCCGTACGTAGAGGCCAGCGCCACGTTCGCCACCAGGATTCTTCAACACGTAGTACGTGCTGCCGTCGCGGCGGCGGAGCTCCGCGCGCTCGATGTCAGGGACAAGCCGAGGAACGAACGACGCATAGTCGAGCCGCTCTCGCAGCACCGCCCAGATACCTTCCATCCCCGTACCGCACGGTACCGCGCGCAGCGCGCCAGCGCACCTGCTAGCGTTTCGACGTCCAATGAAGATCGGCGTCCCGAAGGAGACCATGCCCGGCGAGACGCGTGTCGGGCTGGTCCCGGAGACGGTCGGGCGGCTTGCGAAGGCGGGGAACACGGTCGTCGTCGAGCGCGGCGCGGGCGTGGCCTCCGCGTTCCCCGACGACGCGTACGAGAAGGCTGGCGCACAGATCGTCGACGACGCTTTCGATGCCGAGCTCGTCGCGAAGGTGCAGCGCCCGACTGACGCGGAGATGGGCAAACTCCGCGAGGGGACGGTCCTCATCGCCTTCCTGCAGCCCCTGGTCAACACCGCCCTCGCCACAGCGCTCGCCGAGCGCAAGGTGACCGCGCTGAGCATGGACGCGATCCCGCGCATAACCCGCGCGCAGCCGATGGACGCGCTCTCGTCACAGGCGACCGTCGCCGGCTACAAAGCCGTCCTCCTTGCCGCCGCGGCGCTCCCGAAGTTCTTTCCGATGCTCACGACGGCGGCCGGCACGATCGCGCCGGCGAAAGCCCTGATCATCGGCGCCGGTGTCGCCGGACTTCAGGCGATCGCCACCGCACGCCGCCTCGGCGCCGTCGTCGAGGCGTTCGACACGCGGCCGGTCGTGAAAGAGCAGGTGCAGAGCCTCGGCGCGAAGTTCCTCGAGATCGACCTCGGCGAGAGCGGCGCCGGGGCTGGCGGTTACGCGAAGGAGCTGTCAGAGCAGGCGCACCGCAAAGAGGTCGAGCTCCTCGCCAAGGCCGCGCGCGAGAACGACATCATCATCACGACCGCCGCGATCCCCGGTCGCAAGGCACCGGTGCTGATCACGAAGGAGATGATCCCGACGATGAAGCCGGGCTCGGTCATCGTCGACCTCGCGGCCGAGACCGGGGGCAACGTCGAGCTCACCGAACCCGGCAAGACGGTGGTCTCGAGCGGCGTGACGATCATCGGTCTGCTCAACATCCCGGCGACGATGCCGTTCCACGCGAGCCAGATGTATTCGCGCAACGTCGCGAGCCTGCTCGCGCTGATGGTCAAGAAGGACGGCACGTTCGACCTCAACCTGGGCGACGAGGTTGTGAAGGGCACGGTCATCACGCACGGGGGCGAGGTCGTTCACGAGGGTGTGAAGAAGGCCATGCAGCCGGCGCCTGCGGGAGCGCGGACGTGAGCAACGAGGTTCTGCTCGGCGCGTACATCTTCATGCTCGCCATCTGGGTCGGGAACGAAGTCATCTCCAAGGTGCCGAGCACGCTGCACACGCCGCTGATGTCGGGCGCGAACGCGATCCACGGAATCATCATCGTCGGCGCGCTTCTCGTCGCGACCGCACTGCCGGGGCCGCTCGGCACGCTGCTCGGCTTCCTCGCTGTCGTCCTGGGCACGATCAACGTCGTCGGCGGTTTCGTTGTCACCGACCGCATGCTTCAGATGTTCAAGGCGCGTCCGCGCGCGGCGAAGCCCGCGGAGAAGAAGTAGTGGAACAGCTTCGCGAGCTGGTCCCGTGGATCTACCTCCTTGCGGCGATCACGTTCATCTTCGGCCTGAAGGGGCTCTCCGGCCCGACGACCGCGCAGATGGGCAACCGCGTCGCCGGGGCCGGCATGCTCGCGGCGGTTATCGCGACGTTCCTCGAGCAACAGGTCGCAGCGGCGTGGGTCCTCGTCCTTCCGGCGATCGCGATCGGCACCGTCATCGGAGTCGTCGGTGCGCGGCAGGTCCCGATGACCGCGATGCCGCAGATGGTCGCCATCTTCAACGGCGCCGGTGGTGGCGCGGCCGCGCTCGTGTCGCTGCTGGAGTACCTGCGCGCGACGAGCGCGGGCGGTGCGTCGGTCGGCGAGGTCATCGCGATCCTGCTGGGTCTCATCATCGGCTCGGTCTCGTTCTCCGGCAGCATCGTCGCGTTCGGCAAGTTGCAGGGGCTCATCGACGCAAAGGCCTTCAAGTACTCGGGCCAGCAGTTCGTCACCGGCGGCCTCTTCGCTGGAATGTTGCTGCTCGCGCTCGTGCTGGTGGCCGACGCCGCGGGCATGATGGCCGCGCCGAAGGAGCTTGTGCTGGGCCTGGTCGGCCTGATCGCGCTGGCCTTCGGTGTCGCCCTCGTCATGCCGATCGGCGGAGCGGACATGCCAGTCGTCATCTCGCTGCTGAACGCGTACACCGGGCTCGCGGTCGCGATGGCGGGACTGGCGATCGGCAACCAGATGCTCATCGTCGCCGGCACCCTCGTCGGAGCGTCGGGCACGATCCTCACGCGCCTCATGTCGAAGGCGATGAACCGCTCGCTCGGCAATGTCCTCTTCGGCGCGTTCGGCGCCGCCGGCCCGGCGGTGGCGGGCGCGAAGACCGACGACGGCCGCTCGTTCCGAGAGGTGAGCGCGGAGGATGCCGCGATCCTGCTCGGCTACGCGCAGAGCGTGATCATCGTCCCCGGCTACGGACTCGCGGTCGCGCAGGCGCAGCACAACGTGCGCGAGCTCGCCGACCTGCTCGAGGCGAAGGGCATCGAGGTGAAGTACGCCATCCACCCCGTCGCCGGCCGCATGCCGGGCCACATGAACGTTCTGCTGGCCGAGGCCAACGTGCCCTACGAAAAGCTCTTCGACATGGAGCAGATCAACGAAGACTTCCAGCGCGCGGACGTCGCGCTCGTGATCGGCGCGAACGACGTGACGAACCCCGCGGCGCGAAAGGACACCACGAGCCCGATCTACGGCATGCCGATCCTCAACGTTGACCAGGCCCAGAACATCATCGTCATCAAGCGCTCGATGAAGCCGGGCTTCGCCGGCATCGACAACGAGCTGTATCTCGATCCCAAGACGGGGATGCTGTTCGGCGACGCCAAAGAGGCGGTCGGCCGGGTCGTCGCGGAGCTCAAGAAAGCCGCATAGCGGCGAAGGGGAGGCCAGATGCGTAATCTCGCAGTGCTCTTCGCGGTCATCGCGCTTCTCGTCATGTCCGGCGGCGAGGCCTACGGAACGAAGCCCGGCCCAGGCACGACCACCGGAACCGGCCGCGTGTTCTTCCCGAACCCGGTCGCGCAGCTGCAGGATCAAACGCTCACAGATCAGAACGATGAGGACTACGCAGCGTTGCAACCGGCCTACGTCACGCGGACGCTCACCAACCTCGACGGCAGCGGATTCCTGTCCGGCGACTGGGCGGTGATCGTCAGCGAGACCGGCAACCCGGCGTACTCGACGACGAATTCCTTCATCTACAACCGCAGCCAGGACGAGTTCGAGCAGGTCATGGCGTACTACTGGATCACCGAGGCGCAGAAGTACATCCAGAGCCTCGGCTTCGGATCGAGCTTCCGCGCCGTGAACAAGGAGCCGCAGCGCGTGCGGATCAACCAGTGGGGGCTCGACAACTCGTTCGCGACGACACACAAGGACGAGCTCCGGTTCGGAAAGGGCGGCGTCGATGACGCGGAGGACGCTGAGGTGATCCTCCACGAGTACGGCCACGCGATCCATTTCTCGCAGAACTTCTCGTTCGCCTCGGAAGAGGCGGGCGCGATCAGCGAGGGCTTCGGCGACTACTGGGCCGTCACCGTGTCGACCCTCATCGCACCCACACTGGATCCCGCCTGCGTCGCCGACTGGGACTCGACCTCATACCGGTCGACCTCTCCGCACTGCCTGCGACGCGTCGACAACGATCTGCACTACCCGGTCGACCTCAACGGTGAGGTCCATCACGACGGACGGATCTGGTCGCGCGCGTTATGGGACATCCGCGGCGCGATCGGCAACGTGAAAGCCGACACCGTGATCCTCGAGGCTCAGTTCGACTTCCCCGGTACGACGATGACCGAGCTCGCCACGCGAACGGTCGCCACGGCGCAGCGCCTGTATGGAAATCAGATCGCCAACAAGGTCCGCGCCGCGTTTGCGGACCGAGGCATCCTCTAGAGGACCAGTTGTCCTGCGGCCCCGGTCCGCACTGGATCGGGGCCGCTCGCGTGACCGGGCGACCAGGCCCTCGGGATCGTCATCAAACCGACGCATCCCGCTTAGACGGTTCTCCGCAGTCGTCGCGCTCGTGTGTCCGTGCGGGCAGCGAACAAGCGTGCGCTTCACATATGTCCGCGACGATGGCATGGTCAGACCTGCGGGCCCGGCCGGGGCCGCATCAATCCGAAGCGCAGCCCCACATAAAGAGAACCGATCTTGAGATCGGTTGTCGTGAAGAGAAAGAGGAGGAAAGAATGAAGAACTTCGACACACTCAAGGATTTCCAGGTCACGCTCGACAAGGACCGTCCGGGCACACTCGCGAAAGCCACATTGGCGATCTCGAATGCAGGCATCAACATCGAGGGCTTCTGCGAAGTCGATGGCGAGTTCCACTTCGTCCCCAGCGACCCGTCAGGCGCCAAGCGCGCCCTCGAGTCGGCTGGCTACAAGGTGCGCGAGAACGACGTGGTCGTATTCCACGCGGAGGACCGGCCTGGATTCCTCGCCGAGATCCTGAAGCGCATCACAGACAATGAGATCAACGTTGGCGTGGCGTACACGCTGACGAACACACGCATCGCCGTCGGGGCCGATCAAGCCTCGAAGCTGAAGGACGTTCTACAGGAGTTCGCGACGACCGCTACGCCGAGCCGCTAGCTTCGTCTGCCCCGGCCGGGGTTCGCACCCCTCAAGTGCTCAAGCGCGCGAGTGCGTCCGCCGTCGTCGGAGCCCACTTCACGTTCTGACACTGCGGGCAGTACCAGCTCTTGCGGAACTCGTTCGGGTGATAGCCCCACGCCACCGGCGTG
>JALYLT010000017.1 GCA_030774095.1 Chloroflexota bacterium | reverse complement strand
CGTGGCCGCCGGTCGCGCGCGGCATCCCCTGCCCCGCGAGCCGGATGGTGCGGCCGTTCTGCGTCTCAGGCGGGATGCGGAGCGACACCCGTCCCTTGAGTGTTGGCACCGTGACCTCCGCGCCAAGGAGCGCTTCGTGCAGTGCGACCGGTAAGTCCATCCGCAGATCGTCTCCGTCGCGCTGGAACAGCGGATGTGGCCTCACGCGTACACGGAGGAACAGATCGCCCGATGGTCCGCCCGCGCTCCCCGGCGCGCCCTGCCCCGCGAGGCGGATGCGCTGACCGTCCTTCACGCCCGCCGGGACTTTCACGCTGAGCCGGCGCGCCGTTCCATCGGGGAGGCGCATCTCCACCGTCCGTTCGGTGCCCTTGTACGCCTCGGCCAGCGTGATCTCGACTTCGCTTTCGACATCCGCCCCCGCGACAGACCGGCGTCGGCGCGCGCTCGGACGCCCGAAGAGCGGTCCGCTGTCAAAATCCGCGGCGCCTTCACCGAAGAGCGTGCGGAAGAAGTCCGAGAACCCTCCCGCCTCGCCGCCGTTGAACGGATCCGCGCCCGGTTGGCCGGTGTAGACCCACTGGAAGCCACCGGGCTGCTGGCCGCTCTGCTGGAAGCGCTCCCAATCCGGACCCACCGTGTCGTACCGCTTGCGCTTCTCGGGATCGGAGAGGACCTCGTTGGCCTCGTTGATCTCCTTGAAGCGCTTCTCCGCCTCGGGTTTCTTGTTGACGTCGGGGTGGTGCTGGCGCGCGAGCTTGCGGTATGCCTTCTTGATCTCCTCGGCGCTCGCATTCTTCGAGACGCCGAGCGTCTTGTAGTAGTCCTTGTAGTCGACCGGCATGCCCGTTTATCGCAGGGGGAGAACCCCCTGCAACCCCCCTTTCAGCGCCGGGGCCACCCTGCGACCTCCTCTAGTGCGCCGGCGGCGGGACGACCCCGTGCGGGACGGCCGCCTCGATCTGCGCCGGCGTCACCGCCGGTTGCCCGGGCTGGAGCGCGATCTTCAGGACCTGGTCGACGTTGTCGACCGTCTTGATCTCGATCGTGTCGAGCACTTCCTTCGGGATGTCGATCAGGTCCCTCTTGTTCTTCTCGGGGAGGATGAAGACCTTGATCCCGGCGCGGTGCGCCGCGAGCAGCTTCTCCTTCACTCCGCCGATCGGCAGGACCCGGCCCCGGAGAGTGATCTCACCGGTCATCGCGACCTCACGTCGCACCCGACGGCCCGAGAGCGCCGACACGATGGCGGTGGCCATCGTCACGCCTGCGGACGGACCGTCCTTCGGGATCGCGCCCGCGGGAACGTGGATGTGCATCGCGTGATCCTCGAAGAATCCCTTCGGGATCCCGAAGTCGCGCTCGTGGGCTCGCACGTACGACAGCGCCGCACGCGCCGACTCTTCCATCACCTTGCCGATCTGGCCGGTGAGCGTGAAGTCCTCGTCCTTGCCGTCGATGACCGTGGCCTCGACGGTGAGCACGTCACCGCCGGCCTCGGAGACCGAGACGCCGGTGGCTGCGCCGACCTGGTCTTCCTCTTCGGCCAGGCCGTAGTCGAACCGCTGCGGGCCGAGGTACTCGGCGACGAGCTCGAGGGTTACCTCGACCTTGTCCGTCTTACCCTCGGCGATCGCGCGTGCGACCTTGCGGCAGATCGTACCGATCTCGCGCTCGAGATTGCGGACGCCGGCCTCGCGTGTGTACCGGCGTACGAGCTCACGGAGCACCTCGTCGCCGATGATGAGGCGCGACTCACCCGTCACGGCCTCGGCGTTCTTCCTCGGCTCCGTCGTGGCACCGGCGTCAATCGCCTCCGCCGCGTCCTTGGGCCGATCGGCTGGCATCAGACCATGCTGCTTCAGCTGGCGCGGCACGAGGTAACCAGTCGCGATGTGGAGCTTCTCCTCCTCGGTGTAGCCGGGGAGACGGATGATCTCCATGCGGTCGCGAAGCGGCGCGATGATCGTGTCTTCGACGTTCGCCGTCGTGATGAAGATGACCTTCGAGAGGTCGTACGGCACCTCGAGGTAGTGGTCCGAGAACGTGTTGTTCTGCTCTGGGTCGAGCACCTCGAGCAGTGCCGAGCTCGGGTCGCCGCGGAAGTCCGCACCGACCTTGTCGATCTCGTCGAGCATGAACACGGGGTTCACTTCGCCGGCGGTCTTCATGTTCTGAAGGATCCGGCCGGGAAGCGCACCCACGTAGGTGCGGCGGTGCCCGCGGATCTCGGCCTCGTCACGGATGCCGCCGAGCGACATGCGGATGAACTTGCGGCCCATCGCGCGCGCGATCGACTTACCTAGGCTCGTCTTGCCAACGCCGGGCGGGCCGACGAAGCAAAGGATCGGGGCGCGCAGGTTCTGCGAGAGCTTGCGCACCGCCATGTACTCGATGATCCGGTCCTTCACCTTGGGCAGGCCGTAGTGGTCCTCGTCGAGGATCTTCGCGGCCTCGGAGATGTCCCAGTCGTCGTTCGCGGCGACTTTCCAGGGCAGCGACACGAGCCAGTCGACGTACGTGCGGATGACACCGGTCTCGGGCGATGCCTGCGGGATCTTCTCGAGCCGGCCAAGCTCCTTGAGCGCCTTCTCCTTCACCGGATCGGGCATGCCGGCCGCTTCGATCTTCTCGCGCAGCTCGCGCACCTCGGAGCCCTGGTCGTCGTCGCCGAGCTCCTTCTGGATCGCCTTCATCTGCTCGCGCAGGATGTACTCGCGCTGGGTCTTGTCGAGCGTCTGCTGGACCTCGCTCTGGATCTTCTGCTTCAGCTCGAGGATCTCGTTCTGCTTCGCGAGGAACACGCCGAGGAAGCGCAGTCGCTCGATGACGTTGCGCGTCTCAAGCAGCTGCTGGCGCTGCTCCAGCGTGAGGTCCGGGCTCGATGCGACGAGGTCCGAGAAGTGCGCCGGGTCATCGGTGTTCTTCGCGGTCATCGCGAGCTCGGGCAGGATCGATCCGCCGTTGTCGACGTAGCGCTCGAAGAGCGCCTTCACGTTGCGCATCTGCGCCTCGCGCTCGACCGGGTCGCCGAGCTCCTCTTCGATCGGCTCGAAGGTCACGCGGAAGAAGCGCGACTCCGGCTGGTAGCCGGTGATCTTCACGCGCTGGGCGCCCTGGACGATGATCTGCGCGCTACCGTCCGGGATCCGGAGCAGTCGCACGATCTCGGCAACGGTGCCCACGTTGTGGATCTGTTCGGGTTGCACGTCGTCGATCTCGGCATCGCGCTGGGCGACGAGCACGATGAGGTGCCGCTCCTCCGCCATCGCGGCGTTGATCGCGGCGACGGACTTCTCGCGACCGACGCCGAGCGGTACGACCAGCTTCGGGAAAACGACCGCTTCACGCAGCGGTACCACAGGTAGGTCGCTTGGATAGGTGCCCGCTGGTGTCGTCGTCTTCGTTTCGTCGGTCATTCTTGTCCTCTGTTTCTCTTCGCGGTTCTCGTCGCCAGTGAAGTCGCTCTCGTGATGCCTATTTAGAAGCGCGTGCCTTGGTTTCGGCCGTGTTTTGGTCTCTCATCGGTAGCGTTCGCCGCGTCACCCGCGTCCTCATCCTCTGCGCCAAGGTCCGCAAGCTCCCGCACCAGCTCCTCCATCAGATCCGTGGCATCACGCATGTGAAGAAGTAGCTTCACGCCCGCGAGGTTCACGCCGCGCACCTGTGTGAGATACCGGATCACGCGCACCCGCTGGAGGTCATCGTCGGAGTAGAGCCGGATGTTCGTCTCGGTCCTGACCGGTTCGAGCAGCCCCTCCTCCTCATAGATCCGCAGCGTCCGGGGGTGGCAGCCCGCGAGGCCAGCCGCGATGGAGATGACGTAGACGGGTCGGTGACCACTTGCCATTTGCTTTTGTATAAAACCTACCAACATTGTTGTCAAGGTTCTTAGCACCGGTACTTGTTGGGCGGGTGGCCGCTAAAGGGCAGGGGTCGTGGAAGCGATGGCGCGGTAGTCGATCGGTCCTGGAGACGGGCATGCGCTTGTTACTGGTCCTGGAGACGGACATGCGAGCCTGGACGGCATGGATCCGCTCACTGCCTTCGGCCTAGCGAGCGTCGGGGCGATGCTCGCCTGCTATGCGCTCGAGGACCGATCGCCGTATTTCGTGCTCGCCTTCGCGCTCGCCTGCTGGGCGGCCGCCGTGTATGGCTGGCTCACCGGCGCGTGGCCATTCACTGTGGTCGAGGCGATCTGGGGCTTGGTCGCCCTGCGGCGATTCGCACGAAGGCGCGCAGCGGGGGGGTCGCAGGGGGTTCTCCCCCTGCGATGAACCAGTGGGACAATCGCGCGCCGTGCGTTTTGGCCTCGACTTCGGCACCTCGAACACCTCGGTCGCCGTCTGGGACGGCGACCGCTCGACCGTGTTGCCCATCGACCCGCTCGCCGGCGCCGCGATGCCGACGGTGCTCTACGTCCGGCGCGACGGCTCGAGCATCGTCGGGCGGCCCGCGATCGACGCCTATCTCGGCGACAACCGGCAGCGCGGCCCGATCACGCGGGAGTTCAAGCCGCTCGGCATCCGCCTGGAATCGTCGAACTCCCGGCAGAAGACGGTCGACGCGGTGATCTACACCGACACGTCCTCGCCGGGCCGGCTCTTCCAGGCGCTGAAGACGTTCCTCGGCGACGCGCTTGACGTGCGCACGAACGTCTTCGGCGAGGAACGTGGGCTCGAGGACCTCATCGCGGTGGTCCTCGCGCACGTGCGAGAGCGCGTGCGCGAGCTCGTCGGCGAGATGCCGGCGGAGATCACGATCGGCCGCCCGGTCGAGTACATCGGCGGCCCGGCGGCCGAGGCGCGCGCCGTGTCACGCATGCGTCGCGCAGCGGAGCTCGCCGGGTTCGGCGAGGTGCGCTTCGCGCTCGAGCCGGTTGGGGCCGCCCACGCGGCGGACGTGACGTCCGGCCTCACGCTCGTCTTCGATTTCGGCGGCGGCACGCTCGATCTCGCGGTCGTTCGACGTGAGGCTCGGCGCCAGGCCGGCACGCTGGAGGTGCTCTCGACCGCGGGCCGCAACATCGGTGGCGACCGCTGCACCGAGCGGCTGATCGATGACGTCGTCGCGCCGCAGCTTGGCTCGCGCGCGACATGGACACCGAAGCGCCTGCGGCTGCCGGCCTTCATGGTGAACGCGCTCCACGACTGGCACGCCCTCTCGGCGCTGAACGAGAAGCCGCTGCTCGAGGCGCTCGACGATCTCGTTCGGCAAGGCGCTCCCAAGCGCGAGCTCGCTGCGCTGCGAAGCGCGATCGAGCTTCAGCTCGGCTACGAGATCTTCATGACCGCGGACACCACGAAGTGCGCTCTCTCGAGCGCGCCAGCGGCGATCCTCACCTATCACCACGGCGCGGTCGATGTCGACGCGCGAGTCACGCGCGGCCGCTTCGAGCGGCTGATCGACAACCTGCTCACCGAGACGGATGCGCTCATCACGGACGTGCTGGTCCGCGCGACGGTGCGCTCGTCCGACATCGTCGAAGTGGTGACCACCGGTGGATCGAGCGCGATCCCGGCGTTCCGCACGCTGCTCGCGCGGCGCTTCCCGAACGCGCGTGTTCGTGACGCCGCGGCGTTCACGAGCGTCGCCGCCGGTCTCGCGATGCCCGGCGTCGAGGAGGCCGCCATCGCGCGATGACGCCGCGTATGCTCGGACAGATGCGGCGTCTCGCTCCACTTCGTGGATACGCCGCGGCGCTCGCGGCCGTGGCCTTGTTCAGTGTCGTCATCGGCGCGATCGAGGCGCGCGCCCACGTCGCGAACATCTCGATGCTCTACCTCATGGCGGTGCTGGCCGCGGCAACGCTGCTGGGGCGCGGGCCAGCGATCACGGCGTCGATCGTGTCGTTCCTGGCGTTCAACTGGTTCTTCGTCGAACCGATCCATACGCTCCGCGTCGCCGACCCGAACGAGTGGTTCGCGCTCGTGCTCTTCCTAGTCACCGCGGTCGTCACCAGCCAGCTCGCGGCCGATCAGCGCGACCGCGCGCGCGAGGCCGCGGATCGTGCACGCGACGCCACGCTCTTGTTCGAAGTCGCCCGCGTTCTGGGTGAGCCGGATCTAGATAGAGCGCTCGTCGCGGTAGCCGAGCGCCTGCGCCAGGGCTTGCGTGTCACCGGGGTGGTCGTCGAGCTCGAGGACGGTGGCGTCGAACACCGGACGACCGCAGGTGATGTCGCCGCCCTGGAAAGGGCGGAGATCGGCTCGCTGGCCGCGTGGATCCCATCCCCTCGTTCAGCGACTGGTGCTGGAGCGCGCTGGATCCGTGTGATGAACCCGCATGGCTCGAGCACATCAACGCGCGACGAGCGTGTGCACGCCGTCCCGCTACAAGCGGGCGGACGGCGTATCGGCACGCTCGCGATCATCCGTGCGTTGCCCGAGGCGCACTCGGCGGACGATCGCATCCTCACATCGGTCGCGACCCAGCTCGCAGGCGCGATCGAGCGCTCACGGCTGCGCCAGCGCGCTACTGACGCTGAGATCCTGAGGCGGGCGGACGAATTGAAGAACGCGCTGCTCGGCGCCGTGTCGCATGACCTTCGCACACCGCTCGCGTCGATCGTCGCGTCGGCGGGGAGCCTGCGGCAGACCGACGTGCACTGGACCGATGCCGAACGCGAGAGCTTCCTCTCCGACATCGAGCACGAGGCGCGTCGGCTGAGCCGGATCGTCAGCAACCTGCTCGATCTCTCGCGAATGGAGTCAGGCACGCTTCACCCCGAACGAAGCTGGTACGACCTCGCGGCGCTGATCGATGACGTCGTGGGACGGCTGCGACCAGTCACCGAGGAACATCGGCTGGAGGTGCACGTGCCCGAAGACCTCCCGCCGATCTCGCTCGACTATGTCGAGATCGACCAGGTCCTCTCGAACCTGATCGAGAACGCCGCACGCCACACGCTTCCAGGAACGGCGATCACGGTCAGCGCGGCGATCGAGGGTGGCCAAGCGATCGTGGAAGTGCAGGACGACGGGCCGGGGGTACCGAAGGAGGCGCTCGATCGGGTCTTCGAGCCATTCTTCCGCGGCTCCTCTGGCGGCGCGCCGCGCGGGACCGGGCTGGGACTCGCGGTCGCGCGCGGCCTCGTCGAGGCGCACGGCGGCCAGATCTCGGTCCGCAACCGCCCGGAGGGCGGTGCGGTATTTCGTTTCACGCTCCCGATCGAGCAGCCGGCGAGACCGCGCGCCGCCGCGACGACGCGATGAGTCCGCAGACTGGTGCGCGCATCCTGCTCGTGGACGACGAGCCCGCGATCGTGCGCGCGGTGCGCGCCAATCTCGGAAGCCGGGGCTTTCGCGTCGACGTTGCGCAGTCCGGAAGCGAGGCGCTCGATCGCGTCGAGTCGCATCCTGACCTCATCCTGCTCGACCTCGGCCTTCCCGACCTGGATGGTCTCGATCTCATCCGTACCCTGCGCAGCCGTGGACGAGCGCCGATCATCGTGCTGTCGGCGCGCGGCGCGGAACGCGACAAGGTGCGGGCGCTCGATCTCGGCGCCGACGACTATCTGACAAAGCCGTTCGGCGTAGAGGAGCTGCTTGCGCGCATCCGCGTCGCGCTGCGGCACACGCTCCAGTCGGCGTCGGACGAGCCGGTGTTCCGCACTCGCGGACTCATGGTCGACATCGAGCACCGACGCGTCACGGTCGATGGCGAGGAGCTGCATCTCACGCCGACCGAGTACGCGCTTCTGACCGCGCTCGTGCGGCACGCCGACCACGTCGTGACCGACTTGATGTTGCTGCAGGAGGTCTGGGGACCCGAGTACGGCGACGAGGATCACTATCTGCACGTCTACGTGGCGCGTCTCCGCAAGAAGCTCGAGCGAGATCCGCAGAAGCCGCGTTACATCGCGACGGAGCCGGGAATCGGCTACCGGCTCCTCACCGAGGAGGCCTGACCCGCGAAGCCGCGCGCGTATTGAGTGAACTTTGAGCGTGCGGCCCATTCCAATGACCTGGCATTGAGCCAACGCGCTGCACGCTGGATGCATCGCAACACCAGAGGAGGCCACGACCGAGAAGGCCGGGGCCGCGCAAGGTTCACCAGATCTCGTGCAGCGGCACGTCGTACGCGGTCGCCTCCCGGGATCGCGGTATGTGCGCATCGTCACGCCACGGGATGGTGACTTCCGGCATCGCGCGCCCGGCTACCTCGTCGCCGAGGAGCGCCTGCTGGAGGGTGACGGCGCGGCCGGACGTGCGCTCGGTTCGTTGCGCACGATGCTCATCGGGCGACGGCTCCGGTCCGAGCAGGAGATCGAGGAACGCGTAGGAACGCTCAAGGGCCTCGCGGTGTTCGCGTCCGACAACATCTCATCCGCCGCCTACGCGACCGAGGAGATCATGCGCGTGCTCCTCCTCGCGGGCGCCGGCGCGCTCGCCCTCACGATGCCGATCACGATCGGCATCGTCGTGGTGCTGGCGATCGTCGTGACCAGCTACCAACAGACGATCCGGGCCTACCCGAACGGCGGCGGCTCGTACATCGTCGCGAGCGACAACCTCGGACCGGTGTCGGGACTCGTCGCGGCCGGCGCGCTCCTCACCGACTACGTCCTGACCGTGGCTGTCTCGATCGCGGCGGGCGTTGCGGCTCTCACTTCGATCTTTCCCGGGCTCTTCGACGTACGCGTCACGGTCGGCGTCGCCTTCGTCGCGATGCTCTGCCTCGGGAACCTTCGCGGCATACGCGAAAGCGCGACCATCTTCGCGGCGCCGACCTACGTCTATCTCGGCGCGATGTTCGGCCTCCTCGGCTACGGCCTCTTCCTGGCCGCCACGGGTGGCTTGCCGAGCTACGTGCCGCCGGCGGATTGGATCCCGTCCGGGACGGGCGAGGCGCTCGGACTCGTCCTGCTCCTGCGCGCGTTCGCCGCCGGCTCGGTGGCGCTGACCGGGACAGAAGCGGTTTCCAACGGCGTGCCCGCTTTCGCGCCGCCTGAGCCGAAACGCGCCCAGCGCGTGCTCATCCTCATGGGTCTCTGCTTCGGTTCTATCTTCCTCGGCATCAGCTTCCTGGCCGGGCAGCTCGGGATCGTGCCCGACCCCAGCGAGCAGGAGACCGTGGTCAGCCAGCTAACACGGACGATCGTCGGCACCGGCACGCCGTACCACTACCTCGTACAGATCGCGACCGCGCTACTGCTGGTGCTGGCGGCGAACACCGCGTTCGCCGACTTCCCACGACTCGCGAGCATCCTCGCGCGCGATCGCTTCCTGCCGCGCATCTTCCAGTTCCGCGGCGACCGTCTGGCGTTCTCGAGCGGCATCGTGCTGCTCTCGCTCGTGGCCGCGTTGCTCATCGTGGCGTTCGCCGGCAGCGTCACGAATCTCATCCCTCTGTACACGATCGGCGTGTTCATCGCCTTCACGCTCAGCCAGAGCGGCATGGTCAAGCACTGGTGGCGCCTACGGGCGACCGAGCCCCGCTGGCGCCTGCGGGCGGCGATCAACGGCATCGGCGCGGTGACGACCGCGGTCGTGAGCGTCGAGGTCGCCGTGGCGAAGTTCGCGCTCGGCGCGTGGATGATCGCGGTTCTCATCCCCGCGCTCATCGCGCTCATGTGGGCCATTTCTCGCCACTACCGCACGGTCGGCGACGCGTTGACCCTCGAGCGGCCAGACATACCGCTTCCGCGTATGGCGGTGCCGCACGTGATCGTGCCCGTGGCCAGGCTCGATCGCGCCGCACTGCACGCGCTGGCGTTCGCGCGCTCGATCTCGAGCGACGTGACGGCGGTCCATGTCGCCGACGACGCGGGCGCGGCGGAGCGCATGCGCGAACGCTGGCGCGCGCGCGAGGAGGACATCGCGCTGGTCGTGATCGAGTCGCCTTATCGCGCCCTCATCCCGCCACTGCTTGCATACGTCGATGCGCGAGCACGGCAGGACCCGGAACGCCCGATCACGATCGTGCTCGCGGAGTTCGTGCCGCGTCACTTCTGGGAGTACGTGCTCCACAACCAGACCGCGCTCCGGCTGAAGCTCCGCCTGTTCTTCCGGCCGAACACGGTCGTCGTCGACGTTCCCTACCACCTCGCCAGCGACGGCTGGCGCGACGGGGCCGAGTCCTAGCCGAAGAGCGCCTTCCGTACGCCGGCCTCGTCCTTTGTCGGAGAGAGCACGACGATCCTGTCGCCGACTTGGAGCTTCGTGTCGTCGTCCGCGTGGACGACACTCCCTTTGCGCACGATCCCACCAAGCGCCGCGCCCTCTGGTAGCCCGAGCAAACGGATCGACTTGCCCACGGAGGGTGTTCCGGCCGCGATCTCGGCCTCGATCAGCTCGAGATGTGAGCCGGTCAGCGGCATCAGCGGCATGAATCCGCCTGACGGCAGCTCCTGCTCGATGACATTCATGATCACGCGCGTCGAGGAGATCGTCTCGTCGATACCGAGCGCTTTGAACACGATCTCGTTCTTCGGGTCGTTGACGCGCGCGATCACTCGCGGCACGTTACATTTCCACTTCGCGAGCTGACAGATGATGAGGTTCGCTGGATCCTCGCCGGTCACAGCGATGACCGCGTCCGCGCGCTGGCATCCGGCCTCCATCTGATAGCGGCCCTCGTCGGCCGGCGCGTTGAGGACGACTGAGCCGAGCTTCTCCTCGATGACCTGCGCGCGGCGACGGTCGCTCTCGAGGAGCATGACCTCGTGCGACGATTCGAGGAGCGCCTTGGCGAGATGGAAGCCGACCTCTCCGCCGCCGGCGATCACGAAATACATTTAGTCGAGGTCCCCGGCCATCGCGGCCTCTGCCTGCTTGGATTTCTCTATGAGCACCTTCCCCACCTCGGCGTCGCCCATCAGCATCGCCTCGAGCAGCGTTCCAAGGATCGTGGTGCGGGAGACCGTGCTGATCTCGTGTGCGCGGTAAAGCGCGGCGCGGATCGGATCGTTCACCTTCGCGATGACGCGCTTCACGCCGAAGATCTGGCGCGCGATCTGCGCGGCCATGAGGTTCCGGTTGTCGCCCTGCGTGAGCGTGAAGACTGCGTCGGCCTTGTCGATGCCGGCGGTCCGCAGCACGTCCAGGTCGGTGCCGTTCCCGAGCAGCGTCGTGCCGCCGAAATCCTGTGGCAGGTGTACGAACGAACCACGGTCGAGGTCGACGATCGTGACCGCGTGACCAGCCTTGTCGAGCTGACCCGCCAGGAACGCGCCGACCCGGCCGCATCCGACGATGACGATGTTCACCGTGTCTCTTCCTGACGATACGCGAGCACCGCGCAATGCGCTCCGACGTAGACGCCCTGGACCGTCTTGCCGACGTACACCCTGCCTAAACGCTTGCGGAACGGCATGCCGAGCACGATGAGATCGGACTTCCGGTCACGCGCGGTGTCGATGATCGCCGCGGCGGCCTCGCGCGCCTGCACGAGCTCTGTTTCGAGGCGCGCGCCGGCCTGCTCCGCGATCTTCACCGCGTCGTCGAGGACGGCCTCGCCGCGCTCGCTCTCTGGCTCGAGGATCGCATCGAGCGGCAGATTCCAACGCACCTCGATCACATGGATCGCCATGATCTCGGCCTTCGCGGGCTTCCCGAGGGCGATCGCCACACGGATGACCTCGGGGTCCACGCTCGTGCCCGCAAGCGGCACGAGGATGCGTTTCAACTGCATTGCTCGCGGGAGTCTACTGCGATGGATCTTCGGGTCCGCGCGGTGTGACGCCGTGGCCCATGTCTTCCGTGTGATAGGGAATGTCGATGACGATCGTGTTCGGACGGAAGAGCAGCGAGAGCTTGAGGCGAAGCGCTGTCTGGCTGTGAAGCATCCACTCCCACCAGTTGCGCGGCACGAACTCAGCCAGCACCACAGTGATCGGACGAGTGTCGCGCTTGTCGATGGCATCGATGTACCGGAGCAGCGGTTGCAGCAGCGAGCGGTATGGCGATTCGATAACGTCGAGTGGCACCTCGGCCGTCCAGCGTTTCCAGCGGCGCTCGAACTCCTTGGCACTTTCGGCGGTCGTCGCGATGTGCACGGCGCGCACGGTCGGCGAGATCGAGCGCGCGAACGCGACCGCTTGCAGAGTCGCGCGGTCGAGCCGCGCGACGGGGATGATCACGACCGGCGGCTTCAGCTGTGGGATGGGCTCATCGGGCCGGTCCAGCGTGAGTGAGTCGTGCACCGTCCGGTAGTGGCGGTTGATCGCGAAGAGGAGGCCGACCAGGATCGGCATGACGAGGAGCACCATCCAGGCGCCGTAGAAGAACTTCGTGTACACGACGACGACGAGCACCGTGCCCGTCACGATCGTGCCGAAGGTGTTGATGAACATGCTCAGACGCCATCCGGGGTTGCGAAGACGCCACCAGCGCCGCACGAGGCCGCTCTGCGAGAGCGTGAACGCGGCGAACACCCCGATCGTGTAGAGGGGAACGAGCTCGGTGACGCTCCCGTGGAATGCGGCCAGCACCGCGGCTGACATCAGCGCCAGCGCGATGATCCCGAACGAAAAGGCGAGGCGCTCGCCGCGAAAAGCGAACTGGCGGGGCATGAAGCGGTCGTCCGCGAGCACCGAGGCGAGCCGCGGGAAGCCGCTGAAGCCCGTGTTCGCCGCCAGCAGCAGGATGATCGCGGTCGAGACCTGGACGAGGTAATAGAAGGGCGTGCCGTCGCCGACGAGCGACCGCGTGAGCATGCTGTTCACCGTCTCGAGCTCTGACTGATCGGGCGCGATCCCGACGTGTGTAGCCAGGTAGGTGAGCCCCAGGAACAGCGTGCCGAAGATCGCGCCCATCCATACCAGGGTGATCACGGCGTTCTTCGACTCGGGCGGCTTGAAGTTCGGAACACCGTTGGCGATCGCCTCACTCCCCGTGAGGCCGACCGAGCCGGAGGCAAAGGCACGCAGCACGATCAGGGGCGTGAGCAGCTCGAGTCCCTGAGCCTCGAACGCGTCACGCGGAACGACCGGATCCGGCACGTCACCGGACACGATCCGGAACAGGCCGTAGGCAATGAGCCCGAGCAGCGAGACGACATAGACGTACGTCGGGGCCGCGAAGATGACGCCGGCCTCGCGGATGCCGCGGAGGTTACCGATGGTGAGCAGCCCGATCAGACCGAGCGACCAGAGCACGCGATGGTCGTGCACAGGGGGTACGAAGCTTGAGATCGCGGCGACGCCGGCCGCCGACGACACCGCGACGGTCAGCACATAGTCGATGAGCAAGGCTGAGGCGGCGACGAGCCCAGGGATGACGCCGTGGTTGTCCTTCGCGACGATGTAGCTACCGCCGCCATTGGGGTACGCGCGGATGACACGCGACTCCGAGAGGATGACCACGGCGAGGACCACGCAGACCGCGATGGCGATCGGCATGGTGAGCGCGAGCGCTGTCCCGCCGGCGATCGCGAGGACCCGCATCGCCTCTTCGGTCGCATACGCGGAGGACGAGATGTTGTCCGAGGCCAGGATCGCCAGACCCGTCTTCTTCGAGAGCCGCTCGCCAGCCTCCTCCTCCGAGGTGAGGCGCGCGCCGAAGAGGATCCGCCGCGCGGTCTGGTAAGCGCGGCCGAGTCCACTCTTCGGAGCATCCACGCGCGGCGTCGCGACGTAATGACCATCACGTCGACGGAACTCTGCGGCGGCAGGTCGCACGATGCGGACGCGTCGATCGCCGATCTTCGAACCGGCGTGCGTTGCACGTTCCTCGAGGGCCGGCGCATCCGAGCCCTCGCGGGGACCGTCATCGCCCCGGTCGCTCATCCTCCACGTCCAACGGCTCGGGGTCGTCGAGGTGGTACGGGACGTCGAGCACGGCGGTGTTGCGCCGTACGAATAGCCGTAGCTTCAACAGCAGCGCGGTCTGGTTGTGGAGCAGGGCTTCCCACCAGTGCCGCGGCACGAATTCCGCGAGGACGACGATGATCGGCCGTCCGGGCCCACCCCGGTCGATCGCGTCGAGGTACTTGAGCAGCGGTGGCATGAGCGCACGGTACGGCGAGATTATGGTATCGAGCGCGATCGTATCGCCTACGAGGCTCTCCCATCGCCGCTTGAAGGCCGCGGCGCCCTCGGCGTCGTACGAGATATGGACCGCGTGCACCTCACCGCCGAGGCCGCGCGCGATGCTGAGCGCGCGCAGTGACGCGCGATCGACACGGCTGATCGGGACGACCACGCGTGGCACGGTCCGTTGCACTCGCACGGGCGCGCTGACCGCGAGGAGCAGGCTGTCCTCGATCGAGCGGTAGTGGCGGTTGATCGCGTAGAGCATCGCGACGAGGACCGGGAGTATCGCGATGACCATCCACGCACCGACCTGGAACTTGCTGATGCCGACGACGACAGCGACGACGCCGGTCGCGACGGCACCCGCGCCGTTTATGACTGCACCGACCTGCCAGCCACGGCTTCGGTCGCGCAGCCACTTGCGGACCATGCCACCCTGCGACAGCGTGAACGCGATGAACACGCCCACGGTGTAGAGCGGGATCAGTCCGGTGACGCTCGCGTCGTACGCGACGATCAGGAACGACGAGACGAGCGCGAGCGCCACGATGCCCGTGCTGAACGCGAGGCGATCGCCGCGCTGCGCGAACTGTCGCGGCATGAAGCGATCAACGGCCATGATCGAAGCGAGGCGCGGGAAGCCATTGAAGGCCGTGTTCGCGGCAAGAATGAGAAGCACGGCGGTCGAGAACTGGACGAGGTAGAAGTACCAACTGGTGCCGACCAGCGAGCGGGCCAGGAGGCTCAGGACCGTTTCGGTCTCGCTCAGGTCCGGCTGGATTCCGATGGACGTTACGAGGAAGCTGATCGAAAGGAAGATCGTCCCGAAGAGCGATCCCATGACGATGAGGATGATCTGGGCGTTACGCGCTTCGGGCGCCTTGAACGCCTGCACGCCGTTGGCGACGGCCTCCGTCCCGGTGAGCGCCACCGAGCCCGAGGCGAACGCGCGTAGCAGTAACAGGAGCGTGAGCGGCTGGGTCGTTTCCAGTGGGAACGACTCGATCGGCGTTGGTGCCGCTGGCAGGTCGCCTGTCACGACGCGCCAGAAGCCCATGGCGATCAGCCCGAAGATCGCAACAACGTACACATATGTCGGCGCGGCAAAGATGTTCCCCGCCTCCCGGATACCGCGCAGATTGCCGATGGTGAGCAGCACGACGAGCGCGACCGAGATCGCGACCCGCACGGGATGGAGATCTGGGAACGCGCTCGTGACCGCGGCGACTCCCGCCGCCACCGACACCGAAACGGTGAGGAAGTAATCAACGAGTAGCGCGCTCCCGGCGACGAGACCGGGCACCACGCCGAGGTTCTCCTTGGCGACGACGTAGCTGCCACCGCCACTGGGGTAGGCCTTGATGACCTGCACGTAGGAAAGGACGACGATGGCGAGGACGACCACGATCGCGACGGTGAGAGGCAGCGTGAGCGCGGCGACGGCGCCAATGCCAGCGAGCGCGAGGACCCGCATCGTCTCCTCGGTCGCGTATGCGGACGAGGAGATGTTGTCCGAGGCGAAGATCGCGAGGCCGATCCTCTTCGAGACGCGCTCGGAGTGCTCCTCCGCCGATGCCAAACGGCGACCGATGAGCACGCGGCGCACGTTCGCCCAGGTGCGCCCGATGCGACCTTTCGATTCGAGCGCTTCTTCGGTCGCGACGAACCCGCCCCTGGTCCTCTTGAACTCGGGCGGGCGGACGATGCGCACGACCCGGTCCCCGGGCCGCTGCCCGCGCCGCTCTTCTCGCCTTTCGAGACCCCCGCGGTCGTCGCTCAACCGTGCCTCAACGTCATCCGAGTCTAGGGACGACCGCGTGTTGAGAAGTTGTTTAGGTGGTCGTCGTCCGCGCGATCTCGGCCCCGCTTTGGTCGAGTAGCACGGCCTCGCGCACACCGGTCGCATCTGCGGCCGCGATCGAAACGACGTGCGCGGGCGACGTGAGCACCTGCGTCACGATCGCGCCGGGACCGGGAACGCCGAACGTCGCGCGGACGACGAGCTCATCGCCGCTGCGCTCGATCGCGGTGATGTGGACCGAGTAGCCACCGGTGCTCTGCTGGCCCTGGAACACAGCGACCAGCACGCGACCGGACGAGGCCGTGGCACCGGGCACCGATTGCGTGATCTTCGCGCGCGACGCGTCCGTCGTTCCGACGATGAGCATCGCGCCGGAGTCGTCTCCCGCCTGGGATGTCGCGGTGACCTCGGTGAACGCGACCGAACGCGTGGAAGGCGATGGGCTCACGGATCCGCCACTGCCCGCGGTGCTGCCGCACGCCGCGAGCATGACGAGCGCGAGCGCGGCACTAGACGCCGAACGCCAGGCGATCGGCGAACATCTCCGGTAGGCCGCGCGCGCGGATGCGTCGTTGCGTCTCATCCACCCGATACGACGAACGATAGAAGGTCACGGTTCCCGACTCGGTGTCGATCACCGCGTAGGCCGCGCGCGGATCGCCGTCACGCGGCTGGCCCACGCTTCCGGCGTTGATGAGCGTGCGGTCGTTCAGCTCGTAGGGGTGGTCCTGCTTCGGCTCGATGAA
>JALYLT010000016.1 GCA_030774095.1 Chloroflexota bacterium | reverse complement strand
TACGCCTCGACGACCACGCTCCCCGGTGTAGACAGACAGTTTGTGTTCCGCCAAGCGTACATGTCAAATCCCGCGTGGTTGGCGGGCGTTCGGGAAGCGCCCGTCAGTCCACGTCGCGGACCGCAGGCACAAATGAGGCGACGACCGCTGTGACGACGGTGACAAGGCCCGCCATCGCGATGAGTACGTTCACGCCGATCGCGTCGCCGAGCACGCCGCTTATCAGCACCAGGGGAAGCCAACTGAGATTCGTGATCGCGATCCGCGCGCCGAAAACGCGAGCGCGTACCTCGGATGGTGTCGCCTCCTGGAGGATCGTTACGGTTGGCACGAAGAAGAAGACGTTCGCGGCACCCAGCAGCGCGAACAAGCCGAGGGCGAGGGTGAAGTTCGGGGCGACGGCAATCAGCCCGGCCACCGTGCCCCACGTCGCGAAGCCCGCGATGAGCAAATGGCCTTTGGGGTAATGAGCCAGGTAACGTGGAAAAGTCGCGCTCGCCAGAACCGCCCCGAACGCGATCGCGGCTTCCGCGCCGCCGAACATGACCGCCCCCGCCGTCGCGTCACCAGCCGCGAAGCGACGGATGATCAGCACAGGTGTGAGCCCATTCACGACCGGCAGGGCAAGTTGCGCCGCGATGGAGAAGACAGTGTTCGCCCAAACCACGGCCGTGCGGCGAATGAAACGAAGTCCCTCCAGACCATCGCGCCAGACCCGTCGCAAGGTCACTGGGCGACTGCCCTCCCTGACGACGACGCGGGAAAGAAGCAGTGCCGCAAGCGCGAACGTCAACGCGTCGGCGTAGAAGGCGCCTTCACCGAAGGTCGCAACAAGAACCCCCGCAGCGAGAGCGCCACCGATCTCGACGGCCCGATCGGATCCATATACAAGTGAGTTGCCCGCCGCGAGGCGCTCGGGAGTGAGAAGAGCGGGCACGATCGCGACGCGTGCCGGGTTAAAGATCGCGCCGCAGATACCGGAAAGGAACACGAGAGCGAACACGACGGCCAGCGGGACGCCCGCTCCTAGCATCACTGGTATCGCGCCGATCAGAAAAACGCGGAGAATGTCGCACCAGAGCATCGAGCGCCGTGCGCCGACGGCATCGGCGATCGCGCCTCCGAATAGCGAGAACAGAGCGTTGGGGATGTTCGTGATCACCACGGCCAACGCCGTCAGGAGCGCGCTACCCGTCGCGCGATAGGTCACGAACGTGAGGGCGATGAGCGTGATCGGATCACCGAAACGGCTAATGACCTGCGCGAGCCAGAACAGCGCGAAGTTCGTCGACCGCAGCTCGTGCCGGACGGCAACCTCCTCAGGCGAGGCTTGCAGCCATAAGAACGGGATGAGGAAGCCGCCGAACGCGATGAGGAAGTCACCGACGCTGTAGACGCTGGGTATGATCCCGACGGGGATGATGTCCGCGAGGAACGGGAAGATCGTGTTTGGCCCGAGCTCGACGTAGAGACCGTTATCAGGCGGCAGCGCGTTGATCTGCGTCGCGACTGCGACGTCATACGGCATGCCGCTGTTGAGCAGCACGACGAGGACGTTCGAGAACGTACCAACGGAAATCAGTGCCGCACCAGGCAGGCGCCAGTTCCTCGCGGCGACGAGCGCGACGCAAAGGAGCCCGATGAAGTAGACGGAGAGCGGTGACGTGGGGACGATTTCCCCGAGGAGCCGAAGGCCCGCGCCGACGACGAGTAGCGGCCAGAGGTGGAGGGTGAATGAACTTAGACGGCGCCAGTCGCCGCCGAATGCGATGCCGGCCGCTATCCCTAGTGCTACACCGCTAACTAGCATCGCGCACGAGCGGCTCGCGCGCGAGCCGCCGTCGGAGCTCCGCCAGCGTTTCGTAGTTGATCGGGGGTAGGTCGTTCGCCTCGAACGATGTCAAGCCGCGCCGCTGAATACAGGTGTGCAGCGCCCGGACGATGACCGGGTCGAACTGCGTGCCTTTGTAGCGATTGAGCTGCTCCATCGCCCGTTCGTGGCCCGGCGCCTTGCGATAGATGCGGTCCGAGGTCATGGCTTCGTACGTGTCCGCGACGATGAGGATGCGCGACCCGAGGGGGATCTCCTCACCCTTCAGGCCCTGGGGATACCCGCTGCCGTCGAAGTTCTCATGGTGGCTGAGCACGATCGGCACCAAAGGACGCAGCGCCGCTGACGGCTCGAGAATCGACGCGCCGTAGAGGGGATGCCGCCGCATGAGTTCCTGCTCGTCGGGATCGAGACGCGCGGGCTTCATCAGGATGCGATCCTCGATACCGATCTTGCCGATGTCGTGCAGCAGGCCCGCGAGCTCGATCTGCTCGATCTCCCGCTCCGGTATCCCGAGCTCACGGGCGATCGCGCCGGCGATGCGCGATACGCGGTCGGCGTGGCCGCGGGTGAATCCATCTTTCGCGTCAATCGCCTGCGACAGGGCCTGCACCGTTCCGTAGAAGAGATCACGCGACTCCGTGTAACGGCTGAACGAGAAGCGCGCGAGCAGAAGCGGGACCATGAACAGCACGGCAGCCCACTGGCCGACCTTGTCCGCGACTTCTGACATCAGCCAGCCCAAAGGAACCTGGGACACGAGGCCAATCGCAATGTTGCTCACCGACAATGCCCAGACACGCGACAGAGCTGTGCCGGTGTTCAGGCTGTTGGCCAAAATCGAGAGTCCGTTGTTCACCACGGCGAATGCACCGCCCGCTGCCACGATTTGCGCCAGGACTCCAAACATGTCGCCGGGCTTGACCGCGGACTGCGTCATAGCGAGAACAACCCATCCGACAAACGCGGATAGCACCCAGTCGGCTCGATTGAACAGCGTGCCGTACCACTTTGGGGCGCCACGGAGGTCGCGCGGTTCGAAGGTTCCGATGAGTGCTACCCAACACACGCCGAAAGGATTGGGTAGGCCAGGATCGAAGAGGGCTGCTAGTACTGGTGCGGTAGTAATAGTGGCGTGGACACCGCCAGGAAGTCGCACTGGCAGTGCGGCCGCCACCAACGTGATCACGGTCCAAAAGAACACGCGCCCGAGATAGGGGTCGGCGGGCGGGGGCGTCGAAACCCGGATGAGAATCAGCGCCGCGAGCGCGACGACCGGAAAGAACAGCCACCGTAGCGAAGCTGGAACAGGTGAAAGCCAGGAGGTCACCTGCGGGAGGATATGCCAGGCGTTCAATCAAGCCGCATCGAACCGGATACATACAAAAACAAAAGAAGGGCCTGACGGCCCTTCAGTTGCGCGCTTTTACACGCCTCTAGAGGACGGAAATGACTTTAAAGGCCGTTGGTGCCAGCGCCGCCGGCGAGAACGAGCGCGGCCAGCATGGCCAGCGTCGCAAGAATCCGTTGCATCTGAGCCTCCCTTCGCTCGGCTGCCTGTCGGTCGCCGGGCTTCTACAGTTGCTCATCGGGCGGCTTGGTCGGCGACTTAAGGGTCGACCTAGGTCCGATACGTCTCAGACACCGTCAACAACGGGTCGTGACCTGCCGTTCAGTTCTCCGCGGTGGGCGACGCTTCGCCCAAGCAGAGCATGAGATTAGAGTCCGCACGGACCTTGGCCAGTCGCTTCGGGGAGGTTGATTTGGTTTGTCCGGAACGCAAGCCGCCGCCGCAGGCCGGCGTAGACAACAAGAATCCGACTTATCGGCGTTGAACAATGCCGACGGGTAGCCAACTCCTCCCGGCCGAGCCCGATCTCTGGGCGCCCGTCGGATCCGAGCATCTGCCACTCGAGTTGGTATCGGCATTCCACGGTGGCGATTGGCCGCAGGTGCGCATTCGGCTCCAGACGATCATGGATGGCGCGATCACCGACGGGCCGTACGGCCGCGAGTTGCTCCAACTCGTACTCCAGCTCCCGCTCGGATTCGATCCAGTCTTCGAGCGCTACCGAGCGTCGGCAATGCTCGATCACGGCGAATGGGATGCGCTTCGCAACTCTCTCGCGGCGCAGCCGCTCGAGCCCACGGAGATCCTCGGCGTGCGCGACATCCTAACCGCTCCCGTCGATCGCTCGAGCCTTCCGGTCGCGATGGAGCTGCATCATCGGATGTTGTTCGAGGCGTACGAGTTCCAGGCCCGTCGCGCGATGGGCCCGTTCCGTCACTGGGCGCAGCGCATCTCGAACTTCTACCCGGATCTGTTGTGGAAGCGCGACGACATCCCGATCGGCAGGCACCTCCGCTATCGCCGCCTGCACGACACGCTTCAGCTGGCGGTTGGCGAGGCGCACGCCGGACGGCTCGAAGTCGCGCACGCGCTCGCACGCGAATCGCAACGCCTCGGCGACGAGGGCGAGCCGCTCCGCATTGTCGCTCGCGACATAGCCGAGCTCGTTCGGCTCGGTATGGGCGAGAAGCACGAATTCGAGCTCGCGTTCCCCGCGTACCTGTGTCGCCCGACGGGGCCGTCGCCGCAGGGCGTGTGGGAGATGCTCCTCTATCTCATGCCGTTCCTCGCGCTGCGAGAGGACGACACGCTCGCATGGGCGGCGCGCGTTGTGGAGCGCATTGCGGTACGCCTGGCGGCGCCTCGGGCCGAGCTTCAGGCCAGCTCGTGGATCGTCGCGGGCGAGCTGCGCTCAGGCCGACGCAGCCGCGACACCGAGCTCGCGGGACTCCTCGCGAAGGCTCGGCGCGGAACGCCCGGACTTCGTGGCCTGCCGGTGTTCCTGTCGGGATACGCCGAGCGAAGCTACGAGGCGTTCCGGGAAGCCGAGCACCTCGCGCGTCGGGCGGGCAACGTGTGGCTGCAGGTGAGTGCCCTGGCGTGGATGCTCGCGATCGAACCGCAGGCCAAGGCGGCGCGACGCCTCCATCGGCTCCTCGACATCACCGCCTGGCGCCGGCCGATACTTACGCCGCCGGAGGTCGCGGCAGACGCCGCCCTGGCGATGACCGTTACCGGCGAGCGTGGCCGGTCGATCCTCGAGCTCGCGCTCACGGCCGGCAGGCCCGCGGTCACGACCGAGGTCGTAATGCGCCACCTCGACGACCCGAACGTGCTCAGCGCCGCGCGCACGGCAGCCGTCGACGTGCTTGGGCTCGTCGGAACGATGCAGGCGCGGGACATCCTCGCGCGGCTTGCGAAACGCAACGACGACGTAGGTCGGTCCGCGGCGAAGCTGTCATCGCACACAGGCCCACAGATCGCCCTCAGTGAACGCGAGGTCGAGGTGCTGTCGCTCGCGGCGGATGGCCTCACAAACCGCCAGATCGCAGACCGCCTCTACCTCAGCCCCCACACCGTGGCGCGTCACCTCGCAAACGCGCGCGCGAAGCTTGGGGCATCGAACCGCGCCGAGGCCGCCGTCCGGCTCGAGAAGTCGCGAGAGCCCTAACCGCGGCGAGATCTACTAAGAATCGGTCGAAGGATCTCGGCAATGGGCAGGGTGCGTGCGAGGTTTAGCGCCAGGAGGATTACCCGTTCGATCACGGGCGGGAGCGTGCGCGTGTCCCGGCCTAGGTCACATCCTCAGGAATGACCAATCGCGATTGACCATTGCGTCGACCGCGCTTGACCACCGCTAGAGGCGCTCGTAGCGAGCCACATCGAGAACGAACACGGTTGCTCCACCAAACGTGACCTCGACCGGATAGGGCATATAGAACTCGCCCGGCTCCATGATCGGCGGCATCGGACTGATGTGTTGCGTGCGTGAATGGCAGGTTTCCTTGATCGTCGCGATCACGTCTTCGACCTGGGTTTCCTCGACGCCAACGATGATCGAGGCGTTGCTCGTCTTGAGGAACCCGCCCTGCGACTGAAGGCGCGTGACGCGGTACTCCTTGTCGGTCAGAGCGTCGACAAGCGCGCCGGCGTCTTCCGGGTGGACGATCGCGACTACGAGCTTCATCCCGGCGGGGACTATACCCTCGCGCCCCGGCTACGCCGGAGCGCCGAGCAGCGCGTCCACCTCGCGCTGGATATCGCTGGCGACCGCGGCCTCGTCGCGGTCGGCCGCGATGACGACGAAGCGCCGCGGCTCAGCGGCCGCCAGGCGCAGATAGGCCTCGCGGACGCGGACGTGGAAGTCGGTGGCATCGGCCTCGAATCGGTCCCACCGCGCCTCGGCGCGCCAGCCGGAACGCGCGAGCCCGACCTCGACCGGCACGTCGAGAAGGATGGTGCGATCGGGCACCAGCGTGCCGACCGCGAGCGCGGTCACCTCACGGATCGCTTGGAGCGGTACGCCGTGACCGTAGCCCTGATACACGACGGTGGAGTCGAAGAAGCGATCGGCGATGACGATCTTTCCAGCGTCGAGCGCCGGGCGGATGACCTCGCGCACGAGCTGCGCGCGCGCGCTGCTGAAGAGGAGCACCTGGGCCTCCGGACTGATCGGGATCTCGCGCGCGTGCAGAAGGATGTCGCGGATGCGCTCGCCCGCCGCGGTGCCGCCGGGCTCACGGGTGAGGACGATCTCGCGACCCCGCTCGGTCAGTGCCTCCGCAAGGCGGCGCGCCTGGAGCGACTTGCCGGAGCCCTCGCCACCTTCAAAGGAAAGGAAGAGGCCGCGCTTCACCGATAGATCTGCACGCGGCGCACGGGCTCGTGCCCGGTCGATCGCGACGAGAGGCTCGCGCGCTCCGCAAGCTCGTGCTGGAGCCGCCGGACGTACGCGTTCTGCGGCGCGAGCTCGATCTCATCACTCTGCCCGCCGGCAACCGCCTCGATCGCCTCGCGCGCCTCCTCGAGCGCCTGGTCCTCCGGGCCGCGGCGCAGGTCGATGACGCTGGCGAGCGCGCTCGCGATCTGGCTCGAGGAGTTGCTGCGCGCGATGTAGATGGGGATGCCGGCGGATTCCGCGTTCCGGAGACGCGGCGTCTTGCGGCGGTAGTAATTCTTCAGGGTCAAGACCACGTCGGCGTCCTCGGGCTCGCGAACGATCGCGACCGGCATGCCGAGACCGCGCGCCGCATCTTCCACGCGCGTCCAGGAGAGACCGAAGGGGTAGACCTTGATGGTCTCGCGCATGGCGTCGTCGACCGGCAGTCGCGGCGTGCTGCGGCGCTCGACCGCGTCCGCCGGAGCGCGGGTGGGCGTCTGCGGCCGGCGCGCGATCTCGCCGCCCTCGGTGCGTTCGCGGATCTCTGGCGCGACCGGCATCCCGAGGAGGATCGCGTCCACGGTCTGCGACACGTCGTTATAGATGGCGACGCGCTGATAGGCCTGGATCTCGACCAGCACCTGGAACGTCGGGGGAGCCTTTCGCTCGAGCACGGACTTCTGGGTTCCACGGCGGCGCGCTTCTTCGTCGGAGAGCGTGACCGTCTGGATCCCACCGACGAGGTCGGTCAGCGTCGGATTGAGCATGAGGTTCTCGAGCGTGTTGCCGTGCGCGGTCGCGATGAGCTGCACGCCGCGCTCGGCGATCGTGCGTGCGGCCGCGGCTTCCTGCTCTGTCCCGATCTCATCGATGACGACGACCTCGGGCATGTGGTTCTCGACCGCTTCGATCATCACCGCGTGCTGCAGAGAAGGCGTCGGCACCTGCATGCGCCTCGCGCGGCCGATGCCGGGGTGCGGGATGTCGCCGTCGCCGGCGATCTCGTTCGAGGTATCCACGATCACGACGCGCTTCGCCAGGTCGTCCGCGAGGACTCTCGCGACCTCGCGGAGCATCGTCGTCTTGCCAACGCCGGGTCGGCCGAGAAGCAGGATGCTCCGGCCCGATTCGACGATGTCGCGGATGATCTCGACCGTGCCGTAGACCGCGCGTCCGACGCGGAGCGTCAGTCCGACGACCTTCCCCGCACGGTTCCGGAGCGCACTGATGCGGTGCAGCGTCCGCTCGATACCCGCGCGGTTGTCGCCACCGAATTGCCCGATGTGCGAGATGACATACGCGAGATCTTCGGCGGACACCTCGCGCTGCGACAACATCTCTTCACGGCCCACGAAGCGCGCTTCGGGGAGACGACCGAGATCCATCACGATCTCGAGGAGCCGCTCGAGCCCGTCCAGCGCGCGCACGCGCTGAGCAAGATCGGGTGGAAGTCCCCGGAGCAGCGCTTCGAGCTCGTCGCTCTGCTGCATTCACTAAAGAGCATATCGAGGCCGCCAGTGACCTCCGCTTCGCTCCGGCTTTCTGGAGCAGCTTTCGCTGCTCCATCAGTAGCATCCCGCCGGTGAGGCAAGAGGGGAGCGGGGGCTCTGTAACGCTGGACGTCAGCGACCGCGAGGGGATCCAGCGGCTGCGCGAGGCGTTCAGCACAGCGCAGTACGACGCCCCGCACATCCGACCGATGCTTCGCGCCGACAGCGACAACCTCACGCTCCGCCCGGCTGACCTTCCGATCATCGTTCGGCTCCTCGCGAAGGACGAGCGGCTTGCGTCGCTGCTCCGGTTATTCCTCCTCGGCATCCCGGTCCCGGACATAGAAGCGCGCGCCGCGCTCGCTCCGGTCTCCGTCGAGCGGGCCGTGCGACTCGGCGTCATCCAACCCTGTTCCGGCGGAGTGGAATCGACGGTGCGAATCCTGCCGGCCGGCGATCTGTTGGTCGCGTGCGATCGCTCGCCCGAAGGCTCTGTCGACCTGCCCGCGGATCACGTGATGGGCGTGGCCAGTTCGTCGATCCTGCTCGCGAGCCTCACCGTTCGCCGCCATGTGGCGCGGGCGCTCGACATCGGATGCGGCGGTGGCATACAGACAGTGCTCGCGGCTCGTCACGCGGACAAGGTCATCGCCTGCGACATCAATCCGCGGGCTCTGAACTTCACGGCATTCAACGCGCTGTTCAACGGTGTCGATAACGTCGAATGCCGCCCGGGCAGCTTCTTCGCTCCTGTGCAGGGTGAGACGTTCGACCTGATCGTGTCGAACCCACCGTTCGTCATCTCGCCGGACAGCGCGCTGGTCTTCCGTGACAGCGGACTTCGCGGCGATGACGTGAGCCGGCAGGTGATCCGGCAGGCATCCGAATACCTGCGCGAGGGCGGCTTGGCATTCGTTCTGATGAGCTGGGGTGTCGCCGGCGGTGAAGCGTGGCCCGACCGGTTGCGCCCGTGGGTGGCAGACCTTCCCTGCGATATCTGGTTCCTCCACCACTCAAGCGAAGCACCCCTTCTTTACGCGGCCAGCTGGAACTCTCCACTGCAGTCGCGACCGCGCGAGTTTGCCGACGCTCTCGACCGATGGATTGCGTATCTCGCGGATCTTGGGTTTGCCTCGGTCGGATACGGCGCAACGATCCTGCGCAAGCGAAGCGGCGTGACGAACTGGGTGCGGTTCGACGACATACGCGGCCAGCGAGAGCCAGCCTCTGGCCAGCAGATCGCCGAGTTGATCGACACGCAGGACTATCTCGTCGGGCTCACGCACGAGCGCGCTCTCCTCGACGCCCACCTCGCCCTTTCGCCAAATCACCGGCTCGATCAGGTGTTGCGCAGCCGTGGCAACGGCTTTGAGGTCGAGACCGCGGCCCTGCGAATGGAGTCCGGCCTGCGCTTCGCGACCACCCTCGACGCCTTCTCCGCCCACCTGCTGTCGCGCCTGGACGGACGCACGCTCGGCGAAGCGGTCCGCGAAGCGGCGCAGCACTTCGCCGCCGATGGCATCGCGTACTCCGACTTCGAGTCATCCGCGTTGCAATTCGCCAAATTGACCCTCGCGATGGGCTTCACACATCTTGTAGGCGCGGAGGGCGGTGTTAACTTGCGGCAGTCCGGCCGGATGGCCGGCGAGGGGGATGGGGATAGAGATGAACGAGGAGCGAACGACTTCGCGACGTAGGTTCCTGGGCACAGCGGCTGGCGCGACGGGTGTCGCCCTCGCGGCGGCCGCTTGGAAGCCGGCACAGGCCGCGGCGGCGGTCCCGGACATCGGGCAAGGAACGCAGAGCCCGACGGCGGTCGAGCGGCGTTTTCGGCCAGGCGTCTTTCAGCTCAACCTTGGCGGCACCAGCGCGGGCTTCCTCAAGGCGATAGACGGTGGCGACGCGTACGCCGACGTGATCACGATCCAGCCGAGCACTGGTTTCCCGGTCAAGCAGATCGCGAACGTGAAGTTCGACGACTTCGCCGTGCAGCTCGATTTCGGCATGAACAAGCTCGTCTACGACTGGATCGCGGCCTCCTGGAAGATGAACTACATCCGGAAGCAGGGCTCGATCACCAGCGCGGACTTCAACTACCAGGCCAAGAGCGAACGCCAATTCCGCGACGCGCTCATCACTGAGACCAGCTTCCCCGCGCTCGACGCGTCGTCGAAGGACGCCGGCTACCTCACGCTGCAATTCGCGCCCGAAGAGACCATCGACCTGCCGGCGTCCGGCGCCCTTAGCGCGCCGGCCAGCAAGCAGAAGCTATGGATCACGTCGAACTTCAAGCTGCAAATCGACGGCATCGACGCCACCAAGGTGAGCAAGATCGACGCTTTCAGCGTGAAGCAGCAGTTCATCGACAGCCCGACCGGCGAGAACCGAATCGGCGGAAAGGAGCCCGGCAAGCTCGAGTTCCCGAACCTCAAGATCACGCTCGCGCAGTCATCGATCGCAACCTGGGCGACCTGGTTCGATGACTTCGTGATCAAGGGAAACAACGGCGCCGACAAAGAGAAGAACGGCAGGATCGTTTTCCTATCCCCCGACCTGCAGACCGAATTGGGTGAGATCAAGCTGATCAACGTCGGAATCTTCCGGCTCGATCCCGACGCGGACGACCCCAGCAGCGCCGACAAGATCGCGCGCTTCACCGCCGAGATCTACGTCGAGCAGATGCAGCTCAACGTTCCACCTGTGCCGGTGATCACCTAGCTCGGTACTAACGCACCACCGCCGGCGCGAGCGCCGGCTCTTCGACGCGGGCGGCGAGCTCTTTGACGAAGAGCATCGCCGTCGCGGCGTCGCGGAAACCCTCCGACAACAGCGCACGCGCGACGTGCTCCTCGTACGAGCGCACCGGCGACGTGATCGGCCTGCCGGGGGGGAGATTCCGCACGACGGCGCGGACCAGATCGCGCGCCATATCGACGTCGCCTGCGTCGGTGCGCACCTTGAGTACGTTGGGATGGCGCTCCATCCCGGCGAACGCGAGGGCGACCGCGTAGGGCTTCGATTGATCGTGGTCGATGAGCGCCATGCGAAGCCGCATCGCGAGCGGATTGCCCCCGATGAGATGCGGCGGATCGTAGGCGCCACCCCGTCGGCCCAGGTCGAAGTCCTGCACCGAGAGCTGCTCGGCGCGCTGCACGGCGTGCGGCGTCGTCATCGCGTAGAAACGGAAGAGGTCGTGCGCGTCGACGGACGTCGCCTCACGGGCGCGCATGCGCGAGGAGGGCGCTGGCAACGCGGCGCGCGCAGCCGCGTACCAGGTCTCGCGCGTGTACGAGTAGAAGCCGGCCTGGAAGAACGTCTCACGTGGACGGGCCTCATCTGGCACGGCCGCGAAGAGGCGCTGCATCCCATGGCGGGCCGCCGAGGCGCTGATGCCCGAGAGCAGGCGGAACGCGCTATCCGTGCCGCCGGGTTGGGGCAGCGCCGCGAGCACAAGAACGACCCACTCGGGGCGTTGCCCGTCATACACGAGCGCGGTGCTGCGGAGTTGGCCGCGGTATTCCTCCAGATAGACACGAAGGCGCCCACGTAGACCGAACAGTCCGCCGATCAGACCGCGCCACCCACCGATCGCGCCACCGGCGAGCGGCAGCGGCAGCGCAGACGCAATGATGCCCTCGCGGGTCCGGAGCGCGGATTCGAGCAATGCCGAGACGCGGCGCATGTCGAACGGCGTCGCCGCGCGGGCGGGCAAGCGGACTCAGCCCTTCCCCAGCGAGAGGAAGAGACGATGGAGGCGCTCGTCGTGCGTGAGCTCAGGGTGGAACGAAGTCACGAGTAGGTTTGCGTCGCGCGCCGCGACCACGCTGCCGTCCTCGAGTCGCGCGAGCACGGTGACGCCCGATCCGATCCGGGTGATCTTCGGCGCGCGGATGAAGACCGCGTGAAAGGGTCCGCCCGGGATGCCGTCGACGTCGAGGTCCGCTTCGAACGAGTCGATCTGCCGACCGAACGCGTTGCGCTCGACGGTGATGTCCATGAGCTCGGCGAGCGGATGCGGATGACCGGGTACGTCTGTCGCGAGGAAGATCGCTCCGGCGCACGTACCCCACACCGGCATCCCGGCCTTCGCGCGCTCTTGAAGCTTCGGGATGATCCCGTAGTTCTGCGCGAGTTTGCCGATCGTCGTGCTCTCGCCGCCGGGGATGATCAGCGCGTCGATGTCATCGAGTTGTGCGGGCCTGCGCACGTCTACGCCCTCGACGCCGATGCCGCGCAGCATGCTGAGGTGCTCGCTGAAGTCTCCCTGCAGGCCGAGGACGCCGACGCGGGCCGTCAGGGTCTTCGGATCACCGACTAGCGAGGACGAGGGAATGAGCTTGCTCATTCATGAGGACGAGCGACGTCGGTATGAGCGGAGCGATTACCAACCGCGGACGGCAAGACGTTCGCCGGCGGGGATGGTCTCGAGCGCGATTCCACGCATCGGCTCTCCGAGACCACGTGACACTTCGGCGAGGAGCTTTGCGTCGGTGAAGTGCGTCGTCGCCTCGACGATCGCCTTCGCGCGTCGCGCAGGATCCTCGGACTTGTAGATCCCGGAGCCGACGAAGTTGCCTTCCGCACCGAGCTGCATCGTGAGCGCCGCATCCGCGGGCGTCGCGATGCCACCGGCGCAGAAGAGAACGACCGGTAGGCGCTGGTTCGCCGCAACGTCGCGCACGAGCTCGACGGGAACGCGGTACTCCTCGGCTTTCGCGTCGAGTCCGGTGTCCTTCAGGTCGGCGAGCGCGAGGATCGCCGAGTTGATCGCACGAAGGTGGCGCACGGCTTCGACGATGTTGCCGGTGCCCGCCTCGCCCTTGCTGCGGATCATGGCCGCGCCCTCGTGGATACGACGCAGTGCTTCACCGAGGTCACGCGCGCCGCAGACGAAGGGCACCTTGAAGTCGTGCTTCTGAACGTGGAACTGCTCGTCGGCTGGTGTGAGCACTTCGCTCTCGTCGACGTAGTCGACGCCGAGCGCCTGGAGCACCTGCGCCTCCGCGAAGTGTCCGATGCGGCACTTGGCCATGACCGGAATGGTCACGGCGTTCATGATCTCGATGATCTTCTGAGGATCGCTCATGCGTGCGACACCGCCCGCGGCGCGGATGTCGGCCGGCACGCGTTCCAGCGCCATGACGGCGACGGCGCCGGCGTCCTCGGCGATCCTCGCCTGCTCAGCAGTGACCACATCCATGATCACGCCGCCTTTGAGCATCCGCGCGAGGCCGCTTTTCAGCGTCCACGTGCCGGTCGAACCGTTCGAGCCATTGGTGTTCTGCGGGGAGGCCATGTGTACGCAATCGTAACGCCCTGCCCGTAGAATCGGAACATGGCGGTCGTTGATGCGAATGTGCTGGTGCTCAACCTCGACTTTCAGCCGCTGAACGTGTGCAACGTGCGGCGTGCTGTCGTCCTGCTTTCGAAACAGAAGGCGACGGTCATCGAGCAGAACGGCCACATCGTTACGAGCGAGCGCCTCAACCTGCAGTCACCGTCGGTCATCCGGCTCGTCTATCACATCAAGCGGCCGCGTCCGGTGGTGAAGCTCACGCGCAAGGAGATCCTGCAGCGCGACGACCACACCTGCCAGTACTGCGGCAAGCGAGGGAACGACCTCACGCTGGATCACGTGATGCCGCGTCATCGTGGCGGGCAACACACCTGGGACAACGTCGTGGCCGCGTGCCGGGCCTGCAACCACCGCAAGGGCGGCCGCACGCTGGCGGAGTCGCACATCACGCTTCTTCGTCAACCGAAGCGACCCCCGGCCACGCCCACCTACCTGTATTCGTCGTATGTTCGCGCGGGCGAGCGCGCATGGGCGAAGTTCATCGGTATGGACGAGACCGCGGCCGCATCCTGACCCGCGGCTCGGCAGCGACTTTGCACGGGAGCGTCTCTGGATGAAGGTCCTCTTCACGAAACGTACCTACGCACCGATGGGTGGGTCCGAGAGCCTGGCCTATCAATGGGCCACACGCCTTGCCGCGCGCGGGCACGACGTGCGTGTCGTGTGCGGTCAGGCCTTCGACGAGCGGCCACGCTTCGATGACCGCGGCGTCGACGTCATCCAGGTGAAACCGCGTGGCGGTTTTCTCGGGCACGTCGCCGACGCGTCGACACTCGTGGACCTCATGCGCATCGAGGAGCTCGAGCGCTACGCCGAGGATCGCGAGCTCATCCACAACGTCGGCCGCGAGTACCTCGACAGCTCGCTGAGCGTCGCGGACGAGCTCGACCTACCGATCGTCCTGACTCCGCTCGCCCATCCCGGCCAGTTCCACGGCGGCGACACGCCCGCGGACTTCCTGCGGTATCGGCGAGCGTCGGTCATCACGACCATGACCGACTGGGAGCGCGCCTGGTTCGGCGGACAGGGCATCGATCCGTATCGCGTGATCACGACGGGCATGGGCGCGAACGCGCTGCGTTCTCACGACGGTGCCGGATTCCGCGCCCGCCATCGCATCCCGGCGGACGCACCGGTGATCCTCTTCGTCGGAAGGCGCGAGCGCTACAAGGGTTACATCCACCTCCTCGACGCCGCCGAGCTCGTCTGGCAGCGCCACAACGAAGCGCGGTTCGTCTTCATCGGCGTGCCCGGGTTCTACGGTGCGATGGTCGACGAGTTCGCGCGGTACACCGACGACCGGATCATCGAGATCGAGCGCGCCGGCGCTGCAGAGAAATCGGACGCGCTCGACGCGTGCGACCTCTACGCGATGCCGTCTGTCCATGAGACGTTCGGCATCGGCTATCTCGAGGCCTGGCTGCACGAGAAGCCCGTGATCGGTGGCGACATCCCGCCGCTACGCGAGGTGATCGCGCACGGCGTCGATGGCCTGCTCGTCGCGCAGAAGGTGGCCGACATCGCCAGCGCGGTCACGCGTCTTCTCGATGACCCCGCGCTGCGCAGCGAGATGGGCCGCGCCGGCAACGCGAAGCTCCACGAGCGGTGGGATTGGGATCGCGTCATGGACCGGGTCGAGGATGCGCATCGCCGCGCCGTCGGTGCGCATCTGCCGGCAGACGAGGCGCTCGCCTAGCCTTCCACGCGTGCGCGTCGTCATCGCCAAGAAGCTTCTCTCGACGATCGGCGGATCCGAGGCGCTCGCGCGTGCTCTCGATCGCGAGCTCCGGACGCTCGGGCATGACATCACCCTCGTCGGACTCCGGCCAGCCTGGGCGCGACCCGGCGTGCCGCCGGAAACACTCGCAGCGCCGCCCGGGCCGGTGACGATCCGCGCGGACGGAACGCACTTCGTCTTCATCCCAGCGCGCGGCGGTCGCATCGGAGCCGCTATCGACGGACTGTTTCCGACGGCGCTGGTCGGCGCGGAAGATCTGCGTCGCGCGGTGGTTGGAGCGGACGTCGTGCACTCCATCGCGCGCGAATGGGCCGGCCCCCTTGAACGTGCGGCGCGCGAGGCCGGCGCGGCGTTCGTCGAAACACCGCTGGTTCACCCGGGCCAGCCGTTCTCCGGCGCCGGCGCAAACGACGTGGCCCGCTACCGGCGAGACGACGCGGTCATCGCGCTCACGGAGTGGGAGGCCGGCTGGTACCGCCAGCGGGGTGTGGCGCACGTGCACGTCACCGGCGTCGGGCCGAACCTGCACGCACTTCCTCAGATCGCGCGCGAGAACGCGACCGTCCTCTTCGTCGGGCGGCGTGAGCGCTACAAGGGCTATCACGCGCTGCGCGCCGCGGCGCCGCTCGTGTGGGCGGAGCGACCGGAGGCGCGTTTCGTCACGATCGGACAGGCCGCGTGGAACGCCTTCCTCGACACTGGTCCGCGCGACCCGCGGTGGATCGACCGCGGGATCGCGACCGAGGACGAGAAGGCGGAGGCGTTCGCCCGCGCGACGATCTTCGCGATGCCGTCGGAGCACGAGACCTTCGGCCAGACGTACCTCGAGGCATGGAGCGCCGGCCTCCCGGTGATCGCGGGCGATATCGCGCCGCTGCGCGAGGTCGTGCGCGAAGGCATCGATGGGCTGCACGTCCGCAATGAGCCGCACGCCATCGCCGACGCGATCCTCGCGCTGCTCCGCGATCCCGAATGTGCCCGCCGCATGGGAGTAGCGGGACGAGAACGCCTGCAGCGCGAGTTCTCCTGGCCCGCGGTCGCGAAGCGGACGGAGGCCGCGTACACGGCGGCGGTCTGCACCCGCGACGCCCGGCGCGTGCGGGTGTAGACCCCATACAATCCTGACGTCCCGTGCGAGATGTGATCGGGCAGCGTCGCCTGCTCGCCAGGCTTGGCGAGCGAGCGGCCCGCGGCGACGTGGCCCATGGATACGAGCTCAGCGGTCCGCGGTCGATCGGGAAGCACACGCTGGCACTGCGGTTGGCGCAGACGCTCAACTGCACGACCGAGCCAGCCGTGCCGGGCGGATGCGGTGTCTGCATCGCCTGCCGGAAGATCGAGCGCGGTCTGCATCCGGATGTCCGCGAGGTGACACGGCTCGTCGATCAAGCGAAGCGCGATGACCGCAAGAACATCACGATCGAGCAGATCCGCGAGATGCAGCAGGACCTCGCGCTGCGGCCGCTCGAGGGGCGTAAGCGGTTCGTGATCATCGACGACGCCGCCGATCTCTCCGAGCACGCCGA
>JALYLT010000015.1 GCA_030774095.1 Chloroflexota bacterium | reverse complement strand
CACCAAGTGATCCGCCCTCGTATGCGATGCGGAACACCTGATCGCGAGCAGTCATTGCGACATAGAGGAAGCGCTCGTTCCGATCGAATGCGAGCCCGTTGGCACCGAACGGCGGGAACTCACCCGAGAGCGGTGCAAGCTGGGCCGGATAGGCGAACACCGTCTTGCTGCCGTCGGGAGCAATCTCCGTGATCGTGCCCGGGAACGAATCAGACACGAAGAGATTGCCCGCTCGGTCGCGGGCGAAGGCGTTCGGCGCGCCAAAGCCACTGGCGATCGTGGTCGCGGCATGCGTGCCGACGTCGATACGCAGCACGCGACCGCCCCCGACATCTCCGACGTAGAGACCCTCGCCCGTAACGAAGAGCATGCCCAAGAGTCTCGCGACGCCACCCGGTACGGGCGCGACGCTGATGACGTCGACGAGCGAGCCGCTCCGATCGAGCACGCAGATGTTCGCGGGACCGCTCGCTGCGCCGAAGTTCAACGACGATGCGTACACGTTGCCCTGCGGATCGACCGCGATACCTTCGGGAAGATTGCAGGTGGCGCTCAGCTCCGGGCCGAAGTTCTGGACCGAGCCCGCGTCTGGCGCGGCGAGAGTCGGCTGCGCTGTGGAGAGAACCAGTGCGAGCGTGGTGAGCGACACGAGTTTCCTCATGGCTCCCCTCCTTGTGCGGAATTGGGCCGAGTTTAGTGCGCGGGTCAGGCCAGCAGAAAACCAACGAACATCACCGACACGCCGAGGAGATTCGTCAATTCGAGGATCCCCGAGGCGCCGGTGAACGCGACGGTGCCACCCGCAGCGACGATGAAGACACCGACCGCGATGACCGCGTTCGCGAGCGCGCGGCGTCCCTGGTTCCGGCGGCGTAGGAACACCCACGCCGACCACAGCGCGCCGCCGATCAGCACGAGGCTGCCGACGCCGCTGCCGATCGCGGCCAGGATGCGGGGAAGCGAGCCGTCGGGATATCCCTTGCCGGTGTCGACGGCCACCGCGATGTCGACGGGCGACGCGAACACCGCGTATACGGCGACGGCGGACAGCGCGAGCACAGCTGCGAGCGCGGCGCGGCCGTATCGCGGCGCCACGATGAAGACCGTGCCGAGCGCGAGCCACGCGACGTTGGTGATCGCGCCGAACAGGTAGAAGAGGCGGTATTCAACGTCGGTCGCGCCACCGCTTCGCGCGAGATAACCCATGAACGCCGCGACCGTGAAGAGGAGAAGACCGATCGCCCAAGCGAGCTGCGACAGCCGTCGCTTCCGCGCGTACTGCAGCGCCACCGCCACGGCGAACGCGCCCGAAACAACCGTGGTGACGAGCGGGACGAGCACCGAGCGGAGCCTAGCGCCGGCGGATGACGAGCGCCGCGGCGACGATACCCAGAATTACGGCACTCGCGATCGGGACACCGGTCGCGCCTGCGCCGCCGATCGACCACGCGAGCGCGGTCGCGACGATCGGATCGCGCGTGCCCGTTGCAGCAAGCGCGGAGAACAGATCGCGGCGCAGCGCGAGCGCGGCCACGCCTGCGACAGCAAGGGTAAGCGCGACCGCGGCGAGCGCGACGGCGACCGCGGCCGGATCGATGACTGGACCGCTCGTGGCCGCGAGGACGATCACGGCAAGTCCGGCGACGTGACCCGCCCACCGCAGCGGCGCCAGCAGCCGGTCGCGCACCGTCGGCAGAGCGCCGGCGACGAGCGAAGCGACGACGAAGGCCTGCGCCGCGGTGAGGGCAAGCGTGATCGCGCCCGGCCGCGTCGCGACGAGAACGAAGGACACGACGACGGTGCCGAGCAGGAGCGCGCCGGCCATGTCCGCGCGCCGCCCGCCCGCCGCATTGACGACCGCGGGCGCGAGGAACGCGCCCGGCGCGAGCACCACGGCCGCGAGACCAGCGGACGTCGCCGGGTCGAGTCGCTCCGACACGGCGAATGCGAGGGGAACGGTCACCGCGTACGGAGCGATGACGAGCACGAGATTCCGAAGGCGCCGCAGTCCGAGGAGCGCGAGGAACGGTGCGCGCGCGCCATGCGCCGCGAGATAGAGGAGCGCCGCGAGCGCAGCCGCGCTAGGCGCCGAGCCGCTCCCGGAGCGCGGGCACGAGCTCGGCGATGGGCACCCGGACCTGGGCCATGCTGTCGCGGTCGCGGATGGTGACCGCGCGGTCCTCGAGCGAGTCGAAGTCGACGGTGACACAGAACGGCGTGCCGATCTCATCCTGCCGGCGGTAGCGGCGGCCGATCGCCTGCGTCTCGTCGTACGTGCTCATGAAGTGCGGGCGGATAGCGGCCCACACTTCGCGCGCAAGCGGCGTGAGCCTCTCGTTCTTCGATAGCGGGAGCACCGCGACCTTGTACGGCGCGAGCTGTGGGTGCAGCCGCAGCACGACGCGCACGCCCTCCTTGTCCGGCTCCTCCGCGTACGCCGCGCAGAGCAGGGCGTAGGTGGCGCGATCCGCGCCGACGGCGGTCTCGACGACGTACGGAAGGAAGCGCTCCCCGGTGAGGTCGTCGTGATAACGCAGGTCCTTGCCGGAGAACTCGCTGTGCCGCCGGAGATCGAAGTCGGTCCGGTTGTGGATGCCCTCGGTCTCGTTCCAGCCGAACGGGTACTCGAACTCGATGTCGACGGCCTTGGCCGCGTAGTGCGCGCGCTCGTTCTCGGCATGCTCGCGGAAGCGCAGCACCTCATCGGCCATGCCGAGGTCGGCGTACCACTGACGGCGTCGCGCTAGCCATTCGTCGAAGAAGCGCGGCGCGTCGTCGGGCCGGCAGAAGTACTGCATCTCCATCTGCTCGAACTCGCGCGAGCGGAAGATGAAGTTGCCCGGCGTGATCTCGTTGCGGAACGACTTCCCGATCTGCGCGATGCCGAACGGGAGGCGTCGCCGCGTCGATTGCTGCACGTTCTCGAAGTTCACGAAGATGCCTTGCGCCGTCTCGGGCCGTAGCCAGGCGACCGACGCGGTGTCCTCCGCCGGCCCGACGAACGTCTTGAACATGAGGTTGAAGCGCCGCGGGTCGGCGAGCTTCTTCTCCCCGCAGTTGGGGCAGGCAACGCTGCTCACGTCGATCTTGTTCGATCGCCAAGCATCCATGAGCTGGTCGCCGTTCGGCAGCTCGTCGATGCGGAAACGCTTGCGGCAGTTGCGGCACTCGACGAGTGGATCGGTGAAGTTCTCGACGTGCCCCGAGGCTTCCCAGACCTTCGGGTGCATCAGGATGGCGGCGTCGAGACCCACCATGTCCTCGCGCAACTGGACCATCGCGCGCCACCAGGCGCGCTTCACGTTGTTCTTGAGCTCGACCCCGAGCGGACCGTAGTCCCAGGTCGCCCCCGCGCCCCCATAGATCTCGCTCGACGGGAATACGAACCCCCGCCGTTTCGCGAGGGAGGTGAGCTTCTCTGCTACATCCGACGCGGTCACGACGCCGCGGGGCTCGGGAGCGGAGGCAGCGCGCGGATCTCGTCGAGCAGGCGTGCCGCCGTGATCTCGCGGTCGATGATGTGCTGCACGAAGAAGCGCATGTGGTGCTCGAGCTCGCTCGCGAGCGGTGCGTCAACCCGGAGCTGTGCGGCACCGGCGAAGTCGCTCTGCAGCAGATAGCGCAGCGACTTTAGGGCGCGCACGGTGAGTGCAAGCTGGCCGCTCAGTCTCGCCGCGCACGACCCGCACAGCGCTCCACCCGCCGCCGCGCTCCATGCGTTCTGGCGTTCCTGCAGCACGTCGCGGCACGAGACGCACTCGTACAGCTCGGGCCGGAAGCCGGAGCGATCGAGGAGATGCAGATCGAACCAGCGGCACACCAAGCCCGGGGCGTGTCCGGCATCGAGGTGCCGCAGGGCCGTTTCGAGCAGATCGAAGAGCGGTGCCGATGGCTCGCGCTCGCTTGTGAAGCGATCCGTGAGCTCGGCGACATACCAGCCCGCGGCGATGCGCATCAGGTCGTCGCGAAGGCTCGGATAGACGGCGCGCGTCTCCGCGCCGGTGAGCACGTCGAGCTCGCGACCGCGTGCGAGCTGATACGTGGCATGCGTCAGCGGCTCCGCGTGCCCCGCCATGCGGCTGGTCGCACGTCGGATGCCCTTGGCGACGACGTGGAGCTTCCCGAAGTGGCGGCTGAAGAGCACGAGAATGCGGTCGGCCTCTCCGAAATCGACCGTCCGAAGGACGATCGCCTCGGCGCGATATGTACGCGACGCCATCAACAACGCATGGTACTGACTCGTGACGCTGCGTGAACGTCCGCGCCACGTATCATCGATGACGGTGGGCACGCAGTCGTCGCAGGCGCTTCTCGAGGCACGCGTCGCCTCCATCGATGAGGAGATCCGCTCGCTGCTGACGCAGCCGGAGCCAGCCCTTCAGCCCTTCTACGGGATGATGCTGTACCACCTCGGCCTGGACGCGGCGCGGACGCGCGGGGGCAAGCGCCTACGGCCGCTGCTCTGCTTGCTGGTGTTCGAGGCCCTTGCGGGCATGCCGCAGCGCGCGTTGCCGGCGGCCGCGGCGATCGAGCTGCTGCACAACTTCACGCTGATCCACGACGACATCGAGGATCAGGATCCAGCCCGTCATCACCGGCCGACGGTCTGGTCCGTGTGGGGCGTGCCGCAGGCGATCAACGCCGGGGACGGCATGTACGCGGTGTCACGGCTCGCCGTGCAGCGCCTGCGGAAGCTCGGCTTTCCGCCAGAGCGCATCCTCGATTTCGCGAGCCTGATGGATCAGACGTGCGTCCGCGTGTGCGAAGGCCAGTTCCTCGACATCAGCTTCGAGTCCCGCACCGACGTCACCGCGGACCGGTACCGCATCATGGCAGCGCGCAAGACCGGGGCGCTGTTCGGCGCGTCGGCCCAGAGCGCCGCGATGCTCGCGAGCGACGAGCCGGCGGTGCGCGATCAGCTCGCGCGCTTCGGCGAGGAGTTCGGGCAGGCGTTCCAGGCCCATGACGACCTGCTCGGCATCTGGGCGTCGACCGAACGCACCGGCAAGATCGAGATGAACGACCTCGTGAAGCGCAAGAAGACGCTGCCGGTCGTGCTCGCGTTCGAGCGCGCGTCGCCGCGCGTGCGCGCGCAGCTCGATGAGCTGTTCGCGCCGCAGGCGCCGCTGCCGGCGGAGAACGTCGACCGGATCCGCGCGATCCTCGACGACCTCGGGGTGCGGTCGATGCTCGAGCGCGAGATCGAGGCGCATCGCGGTCGCGCGCTGCACCTCCTTCACGGCGTCGCCGCGAGCGACGAGCCACTGCGCCTCCTCGATCAGCTCGTCGCGAGCGCGACCGGCGCGGCGGACGAACCTGCGGCGGCGAGGACGCTCTCCGCCTAAGATTCGGGCGATGTCGGACCGCACAAAACGGGAAGATGCGCGCTCGACCTGGATCGCCTTTTCCGTTCCCGGCGATCTCATCCTCGAGCCGAACGAGCGTGTACTGCTCGCGACGCGTCCGCTCTTCCTGTGGGAGCCGCTGGTGCTGATGCTGATCCTGCTGGTGGTCGGCGCCCTGTACGCGACCGGTCAGGCGAACGGCGCGCTCGCTGGCTCGCTGATGATCGCCGCGCTCGTCCTGCTCGTGTGGATCGTCGTGCGCTGGATCCCGTGGAGCCGGAGGTGGTTCGTGCTCACCGACCGCCGCGTGATCGCGAGCTGGGGCGTGCTCAATCGCAACCAGGCGGCGCTGCTGCTGGACCGCATCCAGGACGCGAGCCTCACGCGTCCGTTCCCGCAGCGCATGATCCGCGGCTTCGGCGTACTGCATCTCGAATCCGCCGGCGAGCACGCCGAGGAACGCATCAGCGGAGGCCTGCGCGAACTCGCGATGACGAATGCGACTGCCTTCTACCGCGCACTCACCGACGCGCAGACGCCGGGCTGATCGACCAACCGACGCGTCGCATCGCGATCGCGGAGCTGACCGGGTCACTCCGAGAGCGCGTGGACAAGCTGCGGCTGCGCTGGGATCCGCAGCAGGCCATGACCGTCGAGTCGCACGTGACGGTGATCGACGAGCTGGTCGACCTGGAGCGGCTGATCGCGGTCGCCGCGTCGACGCCTCCGCTCCGACTGCGCATCTCGCGCTCCGCGCGCTGGATCGCGCCGGACCCCGGCCTCTTTCTCGTCGTGGACGACCCGCAGAGCGACCTGAGACGGTTCCGCGAGGTCTTGCTCGGTCCCGAGAGCGCCACGTATCGCCCGCATGTCACGCTTCTTCACCGCGACAGCATCGGCAGCCAGGCGCAGCTCGACGAGGCGTGGGCATCGCTGGGCGACATCGACCTTGATCAGGACTTCATCGCCCGGGAGCTCACCGTGCACGACCTCGTCGATGGGGTGTGGCGAGAGGTCGCGCGCCCGCGCTTTTTGACCTAGCGCAGATTCTCGGGGAGGAACGGATCGGGTAGCAGCTCGCGCAGCGTCGTGGCCTTTCGCTTGCCGCCGGTCGTCGCGAGGATCACGCGCATGTCCGGCGAGAACTCCGCGAGCACCTGGCGGCACGCGCCACACGGCGTGGGGAGGCGCTCGTCGTCGATGACCATCGCGATCGCGTCGAACGCCGTGTCGCCGGCGTTCACGGCCGCGAACGCGGCGGTGCGCTCGGCGCAGACCGTCAAGCCGTAGGACGCGTTCTCGACGTTCGCCCCGCTGTGTACCTTGTTGCGCTTGGTGCGGATGGCCGCGCCGACCTTATACCTCGAATACGGCGCGTGGGCGCGTTGCCGTGCGAGCGAGGCGACCCGGATCAGCTCCTCGTCCCCCGGGCCGATCTCGTTCAAGCCGGCTCCGGACTCGGTTGCAGTCGCGTGACGCGCACACGCCGGATGCGCTTGCCGTCGATCGTCTCCACGACGAAGCGCGCGCCCGCGGCCTCGAACGATTCACCCTGGCGCGGAAAGCGCCCGAGCTGTGCGGTGACGAACCCGCCCAGCGTGTCGTATGCCTCGGTCGGCGCGACCTCGAGCCCGAATGTCTCGCGCACATCTTCGAACGGGATGCGCGCGTCCATCAGGGCCTCGGTCTCTGAGACCGGCAGCACGAGCTCGTGCTCGACGTCGTACTCGTCGCGGATCTCGCCGACGATCTCCTCGACGAGGTCTTCGATCGTCACGAGGCCAGCCGTGCCGCCGTACTCGTCAACGACGATCGCGATATGGACCTTGTCCTTCTGCATCTCGCGAAGGAGCGCATCCACCTTCTTCGTTTCGGGCACGAACACGGCTGGCCGCAGGAACTGGCGTAGCGCGAGCTGACGGTCGCCGCGCGCGATGCGGCGGAACACGTCCTTCACATAGAGGATCCCGATGATGTTGTCGGCCGACCCCTCGTACACCGGAATGCGTGAATGGCCGACCGTCGTGATCCGATCGAGGAGCTCCTGGGCCGACGTCTCGACGTCCAGGCCGACGATGTCGGTCCGCGGGACCATGACCTCGGCCACGGTCTTCTCGCCCAGCTCGAAGATCGAGCTGATCATCTCCTGCTCCGTGCGCTCGAGCACGCCCTGCGCCTGGCCGGTCTCGATGAGCGCACGGATCTGGTCCTCCGTCACCACGCCCGGCTGCGGTGCGGTGCCGCCGAACGGACGGACGATGAACTGCGTCACGCGGAAGAGCACCGTGACGATCGGACGCGTGAGCCAAGTGATGAGCTCAAGGGGGAACGCGAGCAGCAGGAGCGTCCCCTGAGCGTGGCGCGCGGCGATCGCGCGCGGGACGAAGAGCCCGAACAGCACCGCGATGAGCGAGAGCACGGCGACGGTGACCGCGACGGCGCTGACGTCGGTGAAGACGGCGGTCGTGTCGATCCGCAGGAAGAACGCGAGCAGCGCCGACAGCCGCGGGGCGATGAACGCGGCAGCGATGCCGGCATAGGTGAAGACGAGGAGGAACTCGGCGACCTGGATCGCCGCGAGGTAGTAGCCAGCGCGTCGGCCGATCGCACCGGCGCGCTGTCCGCGGCGTCCGCGCTGCGTCAGCTCGTCGATGACCCCCGGCCGCCGCGCGATGTTGATCGCGGCCTCGCTCGCGGAAAGCACCGCGAGCACGACGACGAGCGCGAGCTCGAGGAGGAGCAGCTGCCAGGCGATGGAGTCCATCAGGTCGGTTTGTCCCTGCGCTCGGTCTTCTTGCGGATGCGCGCCGGAACGCCGACGGCAAGCATGTCGTCGGGCACGTCCTTCGTCACGACCGAGCCGGCGCCGGTCACGGAGCGGGCGCCGATCCTGATCGGGGCGCGGAGCAGCGAATCCGAACCGATGAACGCGTCGTCCCCGATCTCGGTCCGGTGCTTGCGCACGCCGTCGTAATTCAGGGTGATCGTGCCCGCGCCGATATTCACGCGCTGCCCCACCTGCGCGTCCCCGATGTACGAGAAGTGATGCATCTTCGTGCCCTTGCCAAGCCGCGCGTTCTTCACCTCGCCGAAGTTCCCCATCTCGACGCCCTTCTCGAGATAGGCGCCGGGACGGAGGTGCGAGTACGGCCCGATGCGCACGTCGTCCTCGAGCGTGGCGCTCTCGAGCACCGAGCCCTCGACGCGGCAGCGGTCGCCGATCGTCGTATCGCGCACGACCGCGTACGGGCCGATGCGCGCACCGGTGCCGATGCGCGTCTTTCCCTCCAGCACCGTGCCGTGCTCGATCACGACGTCGGGCGCGATCTCGACGTCGGCGTCGACGAGTGAGGAGCCGGGATCGTGGAAGGTCACACCGGCGAGCATGTGCCGTTCGCGGATCCGCCGGCGCAGGACATCCTCGGCCGCGGCGAGCTCGACACGCGTGTTCACGCCCATCCCCTCGTCCGGATCCTCGGTGCAGTGCGCCGCGACACGCGCGCCGTCGGCGGCCGCGAGTGCGACGAGGTCGGTGAGAAAGATCTCGCCGGTCTCGTTCGCGCGCAGGCGCGGCACCGCCTTGCGCAGCCACGCGAGGTCGACGGCGTACGCCCCGAGGTTCGACTCGGGCAGGCCCCGCTCCTCGGCCGTTGCGAGACGCACCTCGACGACGCGCGCAACGTCCCCGTTCGCATCGCGGACAACGCGCCCGTACGCGTTCTCTGTGCCGACCATGCCCGAGAGGAGCGCGAGGGGCGCGCCGCGCTTCGCGCGAAGCTCGGCCAGCGCGCGCAGCGTGCTCGGACGCAGTAGCGGCGTGTCGCTGTAGACGATGAAGGCCTCACCTGAGCCGTCGGGGATCGCGTCGAGCGCGATGCGGACCGCGTCGCCGGTGCCGCGCGGGGGATCCTGCATCGCGACGACCGCGTCGTCGCCGACGATGGCCCGCGCGGGCTCGCTCTCCGTCGACAGCACCACGACCGGCCGCGCGCCGGCGCCGCGAACGGCATCCAAGACATGGGACAGAAGCGGCTTGCCCGCCACGAGATGCAGGACCTTGGGGGTTTGCGAGCGCATCCGCGTGCCCAGCCCCGCCGCGAGCACGATGCCCGGCGGACCCGCGCTCATTGAGATTGGCGGGTCAGGCGGGTTGGGGCGCCAGGGATCGAACCTGGGATCGGGGATTCAAAGTCCCCTGCCTTACCACTTGGCCACGCCCCAGCGGACACGGCCAAAGGATATTCGGGACTAGCGGCGGTCGCCGGTCTTCTCGCCGTTCGTGGGCTGTTTTCCACGCCGGATGAGCTCGGCGACGCGACGGCCGCCCTTCCGTCCGAGCTGCGCATAGCCCTCGCTGCCGAGCTGCGTCTTGCGCGCCTCTCCGCCCTTGCGTCCGAGGTCCGCGTAGCCCTTCGACCCGAGCTGTGTCTTGCGCGCCTCGCCGCCTTTGCGTCCGAGCTTCGCGTAGCCTTCGGTGCCGAGCTGACCCTTGCGCGCCTGACCACCGCGCTTGCCGATCTCCCGGTAGAAGGACGCCCCGTGCTTGCCGGCCGTCGAGGTCCCGCCTTTTTGACCAGCTTGCCGCACGGTCATGTCTCCGCGCTTGTCGTCCATGCCTTCACGTTAAGGGGACAGCCCTCGCTCGCCCGGTCTCGCGACCCTTAGCCAGCCATCGTGTGCGCGTGTGCCGCAAGACCCATCCGCCGCAGGATGCGCGCGATCCGCAGGGCGTCGCGACGGTCATCCGCGACCGTGAAAAGCGTCGGTCCGCTGCCACTGAGCGAGAGGGGGATCCCGCGCTGCGCCGCGTGCGAGCGCGTCTCCGCGATCTCGGGGCAGAGGCGCTCCGCCGGCGCGAGCAGATCGTTCCTCGCGCTGTCGCGCAGGAGCTGTGGCGTGACAGTGCGTAGCGCGAACGCGTGCCGCAGCGCATCGACCCACGCTGCCGCGCCGCGATCGTCGCTCCGCAGCTCGGCGAAGACGTCGCTGGTCGACAGGCGCGCCCGCGACCGAACGATGACCACGTGCATCGCCATCGGTTCGGGAAGTGGATCGACGCGCTCGCCACGGCCGGAGACGAGCGCGACGCGCGCACCGCTCACGAAGAACGGCACGTCCGATCCGACCCTCGCCGCGACCGCCAACAGATCGACATCGTCGCGGCGCCAGATCGTCGCGAGCGCCCGGATCACTGCGCCCGCGTCGCTCGAGCCCCCGCCGAGGCCTGCGGCGACCGGCACGCGCTTGCGGATCTGCACGAACGCCACCGGATCGTGACCCGTCGCCTCGGCCATCGCGCGCAACGCGCGGGTCGCGAGGTCGTCCCCCCGCGCCGCACCGACATCCGGGGCGATGCGCACCTCGAGACCGCGGTTCGGCGCGACACGCACAAGGTCCGCGAGATCGATCGTCGCGAACACGCTCCGCAGCTCGTGATAGCCGTCCGCTCGCTTGCCGGTGACCGCGAGCGCAAGGTTGATCTTCGCAGGAGCGAGAAGCGTGACGGCGCGCGTCACGGCACCGCCGACGGAGTGGTGGCCACGCCGAGCGCACGGGCGAGCGCGACCCACTCGTCGAGCCTCAGCTCCTCCGCGCGGCGCCGCGGCTCGATCCCGCACTCGCGGAGCGCGGCGACGGCGCGGTCCGGAGCGACACCGGCTTCGTGACCGAGCGCGCCGCGGAGCTGCTTGCGGCGGTGCCGGAAAACGTCGCTCACGAATCGGAGGAACGCCGTCCGGTCGAGCGGCGCGAACGCCGGCCGTGCGCGCGTGCGTAGCGCGACGACGGCGGAGCTCACCTTCGGCGCGGGCCGGAACGCGCTCGGTGGAACGCGACGCACGATCTGCGCGTCGGCGAACGACTGCACGAACACCGAGAGGTAGCCGCGCTCTTTTCCCGACGACGCCGTCGCCACCATGCGGCGCGCGACCTCCTCCTGCACGAGGACCACGACAAGCGGCGGACGCCGTTCGTCGCCGATGAACCGCTCGAGGAGCGGCGTCGTGATCTGGTACGGGACGTTCGCGACGATCCGCGTCGGCCGGCGCTCGCCTGCGGCGAAGAGGTCGACCTCGAGGGCGTCGGCGCGGACGACCCGGACGTTGTCGCGCCCGGCCAGCGTGTCGCGCAGCACCGCCACCATCCGCTCGTCGATCTCGACCGCGGTGACCGAGCGGGCGCGCTCGGCGAGCTGCGCGGTGAGCACGCCCGGCCCGGGGCCGACCTCGAGGACGTCGTCTGCCGGCGACAGCTCGGCGGCCTCGACGATGGCCTCGAGGACGCCGCGATCGACGAGGAAGCGCTGGCCCAGCGAGGTCGCGGCACGGACACCGTGCCGTCGCAGGACGTTCTTCAGCGCGCGCGGATCGACGACGTCCACTGCCGCGAAGACTAGTGGGCTATTTACAGCTCCACTGCCAGGCCTGCCCGCGGCTGAACATGAACGCGGCGGTGTTCGCGTTGGCCACCACATCGAAGACGCTCGCGCCGCCGTACCCGGCACGCACGCTGTTCGCCGCCCAGGTCGCGGGCATGAACTGGAAGAGACCCGCGGCGCTGGAGCGCGCGTTCACCGCGTACGGGTTGTAACGGCTCTCGCACCACGCGACGCGAAGCAGTTGGTTCGGGTCGGCGCCCCACGTCGCGGCGGCGACAAGGATCACGGACTCGATGTCGGCGGGCGCCGGGGCGGGCTTCGTACCAACGCGCAGGACCTCGGCCACCGGCGTGACGACCTCGAAGCTGCTGACCAGGGTGCGCCCGGACTCCGCCCCATCGACGACATGCACGCGGTAGCTGTTATCGGCCAGCCCGGCGACGCCCGCGGTGACGACCACGATCCGGCCGGCCTGGAGCTCCGCGTCGTAGATGACCTGGGGCGGGAACGCCAGCGGCTCCCGAACCACGGTGTCGTAGTCGGCGATCCGAACGAGATGGATGACATCGCCGGCGGCGATGATCGCGTCCCGCGCGCTGTCCATCCTGTCCTGAGGTCCGAGCTCGATGCCGTTAACGGCCAGGGCTTCGGCTACGGTGGCGGCGCGCGGTGCCCGCAGCGGCGTGATGCCTTGCGCGTCCACGAGGGTCAGCGGAACACTGGGCGCAACGATGCGAAGCATCGCCGGTGCGGGCGGCGGAACGTCGCGAGAGAGCGAGCGTGATACCGGAGCGACACGAGCGACATCGCTCGCGCGCGTGACGGCGGTCCCGCTGGCGGCACCCGATGCCAGGGCCCATGAGGCGGCGAAGGCGACGAGCGTGATCAGCGCGAGCGACGCGACGCGCCGCAGCTCAGCCACTGATGTCCGGTACAGCTTCCCCACCCTCCCGACCCCTCACGACCCGAGCGTGGCAACGCCCTTGGTGTACTCAGGGGGAACGCAGCGGATGCTAGCAGAGGGTCCTGAGTCGACGTTTAGGCGCCTGGACGCCTGTTTAGGCGTGCAATTGGACGGTTATCGTCCGCGCGGCGCCTTCCAGCCGAGGCTCTCGAGATGCGCGCGAACAGCGGGTCCGGTGTCGTTGCGGCCGAGGGCGGCGTCCACGAAGGCGTTCACGTAGCCGATCTTGTCGCCACAGTCGTAGCGCTGGCCTTTGAGCTCGACGGCCCAGACCGGCGCGCCCTGGCGGGCGAGCTCCGCGACGGCGTCGGTGAGCCAGACCTCCCCGCCGCGCCCCGGGGGCTGCTGCGCGAGCACGTCGAAGATGTCCGGCTCCAGCACGTACCCGTGGACCGCCGCGAGGTCGCTGGGTGCGTCGTCCGGCGCGGGCTTCTCGACGATGCTGATGACCCGCCGCGTCCCCTCGTCGACCTCCGTGCCCGCGACGACGCCGTAGCGGCTGATGTCCTTCTTCTCCACCCGGATGCAGCCGACGACGCTTCCACCGCCGAGGCGCTCGCGCGCTCTGATCAGCTGCAGCAGCGCTGGCTCCTCGCCAAGCATGATGTCGTCACCCCAGAGCATCGCGAACGGCTCGTCGCCGACCAGCGGCCGCGCCTGGAGGACCGCGTGCCCGTTCCCCTTGGGCTCGGCTTGCAGCACGGACTTGACCTGCGCGAGGCGCTCGGCGCGCTTCAGCAGCGCGAGGTCCTCGGTCCGCATGTCCGCGGCGAGCCGCGCCTCGATCCGCGGGTTGGGCTTGAAGTACGCCTCGATCCACTCCTTGCCCGGCCCCACGACGAGGACGACCCGCTCGATCCCGGACTCGGTCATCTCGGTCACGACGATCTCGATCACCGGTGTGTCGACGACCGGGATGAGCTCCTTCGGCACGGCGCGGCTGATGGGCAGGAAGCGCGTGCCGAGCCCGCCGGCGGGGATGACGCCGTATTTGACCGGCTTCAATCCCGACACCTGCGTGTCGCCCTCGCGCGTCATCGGCGCTCGACCGACACGCTGAACGGTACGGGCTGCGTCGTGCGCACAGCGAATCCGGTCACAGCGAGGAGCGGAGCGCGACGGTCACCCGAGGTGTCGAGATCAACGTCGAGCGTTCCCGCGTCGACGCTGCGCCGATCCACCGTCGTGCCGTTTCCCGTGAAGCGCAGGACCTGTACGACGAAACGCTGTGCGACGAGGTTGGTCGATCGGACGAAGCCATCGGCCTTCCAGCCGTTGTCACTCTCGGCATCGTCGTTCAGGACGCCGGTGATCCCGATGTCGTCGATCGCGAGACCGTGGAGATTGAGCGCGCCGTCGGTGACATATTCGAAGCGCACCTGGATCTCCTTGCCCGCGTACGGCGAGAGGTCGACCTCCTGCTGGATCCAGGCGGGGACCCTGCCGCCGCCCGAGGTGTCGGTATACCCGTTTCCCAGGTTGGTCCCGTTCGGATCGTCGTTCCTGGTGGCGGACGCGGGGAGTGTGGTCCAGCGCGCGCCGCCGTCGGTGGAGACCGCCACGTACGCGTAGTCGTAGTCCTTCTCGATCTCGTACCAGGTCCAGTACGAGAGGGTCGATCGCGTCGCGCCACGCAGATCGACCGTCCGGGTGAGCGTGCTGTCGAGGCCGTCGGCGCGATCGGACCACCACATCGCCTTGCCGGAGTGCGGATCTGTCGGCAGGAGCTTCGTCTGCCGGGCTCCATCGAAGTGGACCTTCATCGCCGCTCGCGGCAGCTCGACATACCGCGCCGCGTACTCGTGCGTGCTCGTCGATACGGTGTTGCCGAGCGTCACGCGGTCCTGATCGGTCGGGCCCGCCGGCGTCCGGAACGCCAGCCCGTTCGGATAGCTGTACCGCGCCTCGGCCGTCGATCCGATGAACGCGTTCGCGGCCACGAAGTCCGCGAAGAGCTCCTCGAGGCCGCGCTGCCCGCGCGCGCGGAGCACCGCGTCGAGGTCCGCCGGCGTGTCGATGCCGTGCGCCATGAACGCGTTGATGAGGTCGTCTCCGCCCGCCTGCTGGCGCGCGAACTCCAGGAACAGGTACGCGAGGCCGTAGTGCGCCTGCGACTGCTCCAGCTCGGGCCAGTCGTTCAGCTGCGTGTCCGGAAGCTGAAGGAAGGTCTGCCCGTGTGAGACCGGGAACCCGTTCGCCTGCTCGCAGAGCTGCGCCTGCCCCTCGTTGAACCACACCGACGACCGTTTGCGCTTCGCGTACTGGATCATGTGGCAGAACTCGTGCGCCACGACCGAGCTGAGGTAGCTCGTTCCCGGGCGCGCCGCGAGCGAGTTGATGTAGATCGTCTCCCGTTCCGAAGAGAACTCGTTCACCCAAAGCGGGAGCTCGTCCGACGAGTTGAAGTACCCGGCCGCCGCACCGGGGATGCGCGCGAGAAGGATGTTGACGTGCGGATCCGAATCGACGCCGGGCGTCCATTCCTCGCCGTAGAGCCTGCGATCGGTCGGATATACCTTGGTTTCGAACGCCGTGGCACTCACGCGGAGCTGCTCGAGGTCGAACTGCACGTCGCTCTGCACCCACCATTTCGCGTGATCGGTGATGACGCGCAGGACCGCCGTGATCTTCGTCGGTTTCTTCGCCGCGAAGTCGTAGGTCCAGAACGGGACCTCGGTGCCGGTGCCCTCGACCGGTGGCGTCGCGCGCACCGGCTGGAACTCTGCCGCCGGCTGACCGTCGCGACCGCGCATGCGGCGCGTGAGGTCGAAGATGTTCGCCTCGGGCAAGGCTTTGCCGAGAAGCGCCGCGCTCATGTCCGTCGCCGCGGCCGGCGCGGCGCTTGCGCTGCCGCCAACGCTCGCCGACGCGGTCGGGCTCGCGGCGGGAGACGGCGAGCGGTCCGTCGTGGTCTGGAGCGGAACGCACGCGCCCGCGACGAGAACGGCGGCGAGGAGGACGCCGAAGCGACGCGGCACGATCACAGTCGACGGTACCCGTCTGCGAGCGTCCGCACCGCGACCACCTGCCCGCCGCGCTGGTATCGGCGTGGCACGCGGCGGCGGATGCCCACCACGATCTCGTAGCTGATCGTGCCCGCTGCCGCGGCCATGTCGTCCGCGGTCTGGCTCGCGCCACCCTGACTGCCGATCATCACCACCTCGTCAGCTTCGCGTGTTTCGGGAAGGTCCGTTACGTCAAGCATGACGAGGTCCATGCAGACGCGCCCGGCGAAGGGAAGCGGGCGTCCCCCGACCAGGACCCGACCGCGCTGGCCTAAGACGCGCGGAAGCCCGTCGCCATAGCCCACCGGCACGGTCGCGACACGGCCGTCGCGGGGCATTCGGTACTCGAGTCCATAGGAGACCCCGGTGCCTTTGGGAACGGCCGCGACGCGATGGATGCGCGAGCGCCACTCCAGCGCGGGACGCAGCCCAAGCGCGCCCTCAAGGTGCGGCGCAGCGTGCAGACCGTAAAGCGAGAGCCCCGGGCGGATCGCGGTGCAGCCCGGGATCGGGCCGAACGTCGCGACGCCGGCGCTCGCGGCGGCGTGGATCCAGGGCGGCAGCTCCCGCATGCCGCGAAGCAGGTCCGCGAAGCGCGAGAGCTGCTCCCGGTCCCCGCTGACGTCGGGCTCGTCCGAGGTCGCGAGATGCGTGAAGATGCCATCGACCTCGAGGTGACGCAGTTCACGGATCGCACTGAGTCGCGATGGCGCTTCGGGGAACGGCGCGCCGAGTCGCGTCAGGCCTGTGTCCACTTTGAAGTGCACGCGCGCCTTTTCGTTTGCGGCCGCCGCGGCGTCGTCGACGAGGCGCGCGTGCTCCAAGTCCCATACCACCAGCGTGAGGTCGGCGGCGACCGCCGCCTCGGCCTCAGCGCGATCCGACGCGCCGAAGAGCACCAGGACAGGCGCCGTGATGCCGGCGCGTCGGATCACGAGCGCCTCCTCGACGGTGACGACCGCGAGCATCGCGGCGCCGGCCTCGATCAGCGTTTCCGCGACCGCCTCGACACCGTGACCGTAGGCGTCTGCCTTCACCACCGCGATGACCTCGCCGCCGCCTCGTGTCTTCAGCGCGACGAGATTCGATGCGATCGCGTCGAGATCGACGTCGACGACGGTCGACCGGAGCGGCACGGTCACACTTATTTCGAAAGGATCTCGCGCAGCGCGCGTGGCATGGCGTCGACGATGTCCGTCGCGAGCGCTCCCGACTCACCGATCTCCGCCGCGAGCAGCGCGCCCGCGCGGCCGTGGACCCAGACCCCCGC
>JALYLT010000014.1 GCA_030774095.1 Chloroflexota bacterium | reverse complement strand
AGAACAAGCAGGTCGATCCTGCACTTCGGAACGCGCGGGTCGTAGACCGGTCCCAGGCGAACGCCGGCCATGTCCTCCAGCGAATGCCGGACATAGGGATCCTTCGGCGCCCAGGTGAGGACATCGACGGCCGTTTTCGCCGGGAATCGGGTCGCCTGGCTGCCCACCAATACGGCCTGGTCGACGGCGGGACATGGATCGGCCGGAACTGGCGATGCTCCGGCACCGACAGGCACGAGCACCGCGGGCGCGACGGACGGAGAGCCTTCCGGCGCGGCGCTCGGAACGCGCGTGCTGTCGAGGAGGAGCACGCCGAAGGCGATGCTGAGGACCACCACAGCCACGATCGACGAGGCAGCGCGTGCGCGTGAGGTCACGGCAGGTACAACGGGCGGCTCGTCGAGGCGTTCCGCCTGCTCGCTAGCATCAATTCATGTCCGACGATCGGATCCTCGCGATCGACATCGGCGCGGGCACGATGGACGTCCTCCTGTACGACCCCGCGCAGCCCATGGAGAACGCCGTCCAGCTCGTCCTGCCGTCCGCGACGGCGATCGCCGGCAGGAAGATCGCGGCCGCGCGCGAGGCCGGACGCGACGTCTTCCTCCATGGGAACCTGATGGGCGGCTACCACACGACGAACGCCGTGTGGCGCCACCTCGAGGCCGGCCTGCGCGTTTACGCGACCGAGCGCGCGGCCGGGACCGTCCACGACGACCTCGATCTCCTGCGCAGCCGCGGCATCGTCATGACCGACGACGCGCCGGACGGCGCCGTCCCGATCGAGCTGCGCGATCTCGATCTCGCCCGCCTCGCCGGCGCGCTCGCGCCGTACGACGTCACGCTGCCATCGACCATCGCGGTCGCCGCCCAGGATCACGGCTTCTCTCCAAAGCACTCCAACCGGCTCTTCCGCTTCGAGCATTGGCGGCGCCTGCTCACGCCCGGCAGCACGCTCGCGGATCATTTCTGGCGAGAGCCGCCGGAGTACATGACCCGGCTGCGCGCGATCCAGGCTGACGCCCCCGGCGCGATCGTCGCGGATACCGGACCGGCGGCCGTGCTCGGCGCGCTCGAGGACGAGCTCGTCAGCCAGGCGGCCCAGCTGGGCGCCTGCATCGTCAACGTCGGGAACCAGCACACGCTCGGTCTTCTCGTCCGCGGCGAGGAGCTCTTCGGTGTTATGGAGCATCACACGGAGTCGATGGACACGAAGAAGCTCGACCGCCTCATCGCGCGACTCGTCACCGGCACGATCACGCACGACGAGGTCTTCAACGACGATGGACATGGCGCGCTCGTGCTGGACGACCGCTACCGCACTGCCGGCCCGTTCTCGTTCGTGGCGGTGACCGGCCCGAACCGCGCGATGGCCGCGCCGCTCGGCTGGTACTTCGCCGCGCCGCACGGCGCGATGATGCTGTCGGGATGCTTCGGCCTGGTCCGAGGAGTTCGCGGCATGACAAGAGCCCCGCACTAGGCGGGGCTCCTGCGGTTGTCCGAAAGGTGCCGGACGGATCAGATCACTTGGGAATGAACTGCCGTAGCCACGGGTCCATGAAGTAGATCGCGAACGCGATCGTCGCGGCCCAGAGTGGCAGGCTGACGTCCTTGCTCTTGCCGCTCGCGACCTTGAGGAGCGAGTACGCGATGAAGCCGGCGCCGACGCCGTTCGTGATCGAGTACGTGAGAGGCATCACGAAGATGGTCAGGAGCACGGCGAATCCGGTCGCGAAGTCGATGTTGCCGACCTTGTTCAGGTCGAGGATCGGCTTGAACATGAACCAGCCGACGAGCATCAGCACCCCCGCGGTCGCCTGCGGCGGCACGATGCCCGCGATCGGCGCGAGGAAGATGGACACGAGGAAGAGCGCCGCGGTGACGAGACTCGCGAGTCCCGTCCTGGCGCCTTCGGCGACGCCCGCGCCCGACTCGATGTACGTCGTGTTGCTCGACGTGCCGAAGATGCCGCCGAACAACGCGCCCAGGGAGTCGACCCAGAAGACGCGGTCGGCGCGCTCGATGGTCCCGTCCTTCTTCAGCCAGCCACCTTCCGAGGCCACTGACACGACGGTGCCGGCGGTGTCGAAGAAGTCGGACAGCATCAGCGAGAAGATGGTGAGGATCGCGACGAAGACGCCGAGCTTGAACACCTCGAAGAGTGCGATGCCGTTGGGGCCGCTGGTGAACACCGCGCCGATCGTGGAGAAGTCAGGCGTGGCGATCAGCCTTTCGGGCATCACCGCGACGCCGGGGAGGGCACCGTACGTCGTTCCCGCGGTCCAGGCGTTCACGAGGATCCCGATCACGGTCGCGCCGATGATCCCGAGGATGAGCGCGCCTTTGATGTTGCGTGAGTACAGGAACGTTGTGAGCAGCAGACCTGCGATCGTGACGATCGCGGTCCCGCTGTTGAGGTTGCCGAGCGCGACCGGGTCCGCAGGATTGCCGGTCCCGACCGCGAGTCCGCCGTTGAAGAACCCGATCGCGAAGATGAACGCGCCGATGCCGGCACCGATGCCGATCTTGATCGGAACGGGCACGGCGTCGAGCAGCGTGCGCCGGACGCCGAGTGCCATCGCGATGCAGATCGCGAGACCTTCGAGCGCGACCACGCCCATCGCGCCCTGCCACGAGAGGCCGGCGCCCTTGACGAGACCGAATGCCACGACCGCGTTGATGCCCAGACCCGCCGCGCCGGCGTACGGATAGTTCGCATAAAGCGCCATACCGCCGGTGAAGAGCGCGGCCATGAGCGCCGTCGCCGCGACGACCGCCGGGAATGGAATACCCGCGTTCGAAAGGATGACGGCGTTCACGACGAGGATGTACGACATGACGAGGAAGTTCGTGACGCCACCTCGTACCTCGGTGCCGATCGTGGACCCGGACGCGCGGACTTTGAATTGCCGCTCGATCCAGTCCTGGCCGCCGGGTGCGGCGGCTGCGCGTGCTGCCATTAGAAATCCCCCTCCCTAAATCCGCTGACGCTGCGCGCGTGCTAGGCGACGCACCTCCTCAGTGCATTCGCTCACACCGGCGCGTATATGGCCGCCATCGGGAGGAAGCGGGCGGCGGTCGGTACCGCGGCGATTCTAGCCGCGGCCCGACCGCCTACTCAGCTGCTAGTTGCAGATGTCGCTGTTCGGCTGCTCGGCGTACTTGAGCTTCCACTTGAGCGGTGTCACGCCCGGCTCGGGTGTGTCCCACTCCCAGATCTGATCGGAGATGCACTTCTGCCCGTCGGCGTTGACGCGCACTCCCATGCCCTTCGTGGTCTGGCTCTTCTCCGTGAGCTCGCCGTCTATAGCCGGATCGAGGTACTGCGGCACCTTGTTCCCGTCGTCACCCTTCACGAACCAGGTGTTGTCGCACCCCATGTTCACCTCGGGCGAATCGTGATGGTCCGTGAAGGTCCCGTGGTAGACCGTGGTCTTGATCTGGACCTTCATCTCCATGCAGTGGCCCTTGAACTTGGGATAGATGTCGACGAGCTGGAACCGGCCCTGCGTCCCCGTGAAGAAGGGGTAGTACGCGTCGTAGATCGTTTGGTTCAGCTTCTGAATGACCTGGTCGGCAGTGGCCAGCGCCAGGGGGTACTGAATCCAGCGAATCCCGCAGGTCAGGGCTGTGTCGATGAGCGGCAGGCACAGCTGCGGGATCTTCGTGAGCACGTCCGTCGATTGCGCGTACGGGTTCGGCACGGTGGTCACCGCGACGATGAGCCAGGGCCGGCCGTACATGATCAGCCGGTAGCCCTGGAAGGTGGTCACAAGGTTGTTCTTCAGGTTCGTGAACGCGGACTCGTCCGCGAGGATCATTGCGAAGCAGACGTTCGCCTCGGTGAAGTCGTGGTCGCGCACCTTCTTGAAGCAGCTGTCGATCATGTCGATGATCGGCGTATTCTCCCGACCGATCGTGAGCGTGATGAAGTCGGGGCGCATGTTCCACGTTTTCGCGAGTTGGCCGTCGGAGATGTACTTCGAGGTCGTCGCATCGTTCGTCGCGGTGTTGAAGAGGCACCAGGGGCCTGGCGCCGGCTGGTTGAGGTGGTCCACGCGCAGTTTGTTGGGATAGCGCTCGTCCTCGCTGATGTCCTGGCCGGCCGGTATGTCGTCGCCACCGGCCACATAGCGCTTCGCGCAGAGGTCATCGGCGTTCGCCGGAGCCGCGGGGATGAGCGAGAACACTAGGATCAGCGCCGGAAGCAGGCGCAGAACCGTGAACCTCCTTGGATTGCGTGCCATCTGCATCTCTCCTTCCGCCGCGAGGTGGCCGCGTCGCCGCGGCCACCTCATACGGTCCCTTGCCTCAGTTCCGCGTGATCGTGACGGAGCTGTTGTTGTTCGATTCGTCGAATTCCGCGATGAAGCTAAACGGGTCGGCGAACGATGTCGCGGTAATGCTATTCGACCCGCTTGAGTTGACCGTACCAGCGAAGCTCATCACGACCCCACTCCCGGCTGCGAGGTCGCCGAAGCAGAACAGTGCCGGGAGGGAGGAGTCGGTGCAGGTGAATCCGGACGACGCGGCCACCGAACCGCTCGTGTAGTCGATCTGCGAGGGAACGTCAATCTCGATGTAGACGGCGTCCGAGAACCCGACGTAAGTCACCGAGTCAACGTTGCCCGCGTTGGTCACGGTCAATGTGTAGGTGACGCTGTCGCCGGTATTGACAGGGTCCGCGCTCGCGAGGAGCGGCGAGGTCACGAGGTCGAAGCACGGCGTCGCCGGCGGTGATGGCGGGCACGACGGAGATACGACGCTCGTGACCACGGTGAAGTTGTTGTTCGTCTCGTTCGTCTCGGTGATGGTGTTGTTCGGGTCGACCTTGACCTCATTGGTGATGTTCGTCCCCGCAGCACCGGTGACGACGCCGGTGATGGTGATGGTCACGGTGTGGCCCGCCTGGAGAACGCCGGTCGTGGCGTTCGTGCAGTCCACCTGGATGGGAGCCGTACCGGTGACGACGCAGCTGAACCCTTCGGAGGCGACCGCGGTGAGCGTGGTCAGTCCGCTGTCGATCGTGCTGCGCACGAGGACAGGCGTCCCGACACTGCCCGCATCAGCGGTACCGCTGTTCAGCACCATGATCGTGTAGGTGAGGATGCCGGCATTCTGCACCGGGTCTGGCGTGTCGATCGCGCTGAGGAGCTGCAGGTCGATTCCTGCCCCTCCGACGGAAACGGTCGTGCTTCCGGTGTTGTTGCCGGTGTTCGGGTCCGCGGGGACCGAGGTGGCCGACGCGGAGTTGGTGATCGGGCCGGTAGCGGTCGCGCCTACCTGTGCGGTGAGCGTGATCGTGGTGCTACCGCCGTTCTTCGCGAGCGCGACGGCTCCGCCGCCCGTGTAGGTGCAGGTGACTGTCGCGGTGCCGGTGCAGGTGAACCCGTTCGAGCCGAGCGCTGAGACAAAGGTGAGCCCGGATGGCAGCGTGTCGGTGATCGTTACGGACGTCGCGTCGACGTTGCCGATGTTCACGACGTTGATCGTGTACACCTCGTTCTGGCCGGGCGTGACCGGGTTGTTAAGCGCGCTCTTTGTCACGGCGAGGTCAGGCGCTCCGACGGTCGTCTGCGTCTTCGCGCAGTTGTTCGTCTCGTCGGACTCGACCGTCGTGTTGAGCCAGTCGATGCACGCCTCGTTGATGAGCTTGACGTCGTTCGTCGCAGTCACGAAGACCGCGATCTTGACCTTGACCGTCGTGCCGGTCGGAAGCGAGCCGACGCAGTCGACGACGTTGACCGGGTTCTCCTGGACTTGGCACTGCCAGTCGTTGTTGTCGGCATCCTGGACCTGAGCGCCCAGGACGATCACGCCGACGGGCAGGGCGTCGTGCAGCGTCACGTTGTAGGCGGTCGCGCCGGGCGTCCCGACGGCCGCGGTGTTGATTGCCTGGAGCTCGTACTCGAAGGTGCTGCTCTGGGCAGCGGAATCCCCGCCCGTCTTCTTCGCCGTGAGGTCAATGAACGAACGGATGTTGTTGAGCACCGACGAAGTGTTGTCGGTCTCGTCGCCTTCGAGGATCGTGTTGTCCGGGTCGACGAAGGCCTGGTTGACCGCGTCGAGCGAAGCGACGTTCGCCGCCGTGACCTGGACCTTGATGATGCGCGTGGTCGGGTAATCGGTGCCGAGCGGACCGTCCGGCGGCGTCGAGGTGCCGTCGAGGGTACCGCCGGTGCACGTCACGACGCCCAGCGCGTACGTGCAGAGGAAGTCGCCGACCTGCGGAAGCACTCCGCCGGGAGCGGTGTCATCCCAGGCCGACACGAAGGTCGTACCAGCGGGGAGGAAGTCCTTGACCGTGACGTTGAAGGCCGGGTCCGAGCCACCGTTCGTGACGGTGAGCGTGTACACGATGATCGTGCCGTTCTGCACCAGGCCGCTCGGCGTCGCGGACTTCGCGATGGTGAGATTGATGAACGGCTCGTTGCCGCCGTTCTTCACGACGGTCGTGACGTTCGAGATGTTGTCGAACTCGTTCCCTTCTGGGATCGTGCTGTCCGGGTCGACGATCGCCTGGTTGATGTACGTGCCGGGGATGTTCGGCGCGAACATCCGTACCGTGATGTGCCGCGAAGTCGGCACTCCGGGCACGGTCGTTACGGTGCCGCTCAGTGTGCCACCGTTGCAGGTGACCACGAGGGCGACCGCGACGCAGCTGAAGGCATCAGGGCCCGAGACGGTGTCCTTGGCTTCGATGTAGATAGAACCTGCTGGCAGGGTGTCACGCACGGTGATGCCATACGCGGGGTCGGTCCCCTTGTTCTCGATCAGCAGGTCGTAGGTCACGATGGTGTTCCGAGCGACCGGGTTCGCCGGGCTCGTCTGGGTCTTCAAGATCGTCAGCTGGATGAACGCACCGACGGGCGCGTTACCGGTGACGACAACGGTGTCCTCGAAGTCGAAGTTGTTGTTCTCGTTGATCTCGGCGATCTCGCCGAGTGGATCGACGCGCACCTCGTTGTGCATCGTGCCGACGATCGGCTGCGCGAAGACCTTGATGATGATCGTCGCGGTATCGAGGCCGAGGGGAGCGATCGGTCCGGGCGGGTCGTACGACTCGCTACGCGTACCGATGATGTGGCCGTTGATGCACTCGACGATCCCTGCGCTGTACGAGCAGGTGAATCCGTTGAGCATGCCGTCGCCGTTAGGGACCTCTGTCGCCGAGATGAAGATCGTGCCCGCAGGCAGCGCGTCGCGCACGCGGATGTTCGTCGCGTCCTGTGGGCCGATGTTGTCGACCGTGATCGTGTAGGTCTGAGTGCCGCTCGTCGCGATGGGGTCGAAGCCCGGTGCGACGTCGGTCTTGAGGATCGTCAGATCGATGCCGGTGCCGATCGTGGTCGTCTGGCTGGCCACATTGTTGGTCTCGTCGCTCTCAAAGATGGCGTTGGTCGGATCGACCGTCACGGTGTTCGTGATGCTCCCGACGGTCGACGGCGCCGAGAGGACGATCGTGATCGTCGCGGTCGATTGCGCCGGGATCGTGCCGCCGGTGCAGGTGAGCACGTTCGCCGCGTCAACCGTGCAGGTGAATCCGCCGGTGCTCGAGTAGCTGTCGAAGATCAGGCCGGTCGGCAGCGGGTCACGGACCGTTACGCCGGTCGCGGCCACGATGCCGCTGTTGCCCACGACGAACGTGTAGGTCAGGCCACCGCTGCAGAGGACCGCCGGATTCGACGGCGGCCACGAGCTGGCGCAGACCGGGTCGGGGCTGTCGGACTTCGTGATGGTGAGGTCAACTCCCGGCTTCACCGTGCTGACGAGGGTCGTCGACGCGCTGTAGCCGGTGTTGCGCACGTTGCCCTGGATCGTCGCGGTGTCGCGGATCGTCGAGCCGGCCGACGCGATGACGCGGCCGGTGATGATCATCGTGATCGATGCACCCGCTGGCCACTGGGTCCAGGTGCATGTCGCGGTCGGAGCGGCGATCGAACAGAGGAGCTTCGCGCCGCCGCCGGTGAGCGTGGCCGACACGGTGAGGCTGGACGCTTCGAGACCCTGCGTGGCGTCGCTGAGGACGTTGTAGTCGGAGCGGGAGCCCGAGATATTGGTCGCGACGATCGTGTACGTCACCGTGTCACCAGGTGTCACGACGTTCGGGAGCCCTAGATACGCCGGGAGCGTCTGCGCCTTCGTAATGGTGTATGGCGGCGGTGGCGGCGCAAAAATGACATTCGTGTAGATCGTCGCCGACGTGTTGTTGAACTCGCTCTGCTCGACGATCGTGTCGAAGGGATCGACGACCGCGTTGTTCGCGATCTGACCCGTGAAAGGGGCTGCGGGTGCGGTGACGTTGATGTTGATCGTGGCGTTGGACCCGGCATTCACGAGCCCGCCGACACAGGTCACGGTCGGTGCCGCATACGAGCAGGTGAACAGGCTGGTGCCCGTCGCTAGGACGTACGTGACGCCCGCGGGCAGGTTGTCGATCACCGTCACGTTGCTCGCGTTCATGGTGCCGGTGTTGTTCACGTTGAGCTGGTAGGTGAAGGAGTCGGACTGGACGACCGTACCCGGGCCGACCTTCTGGATGCTCAAGTCCGGCTTGTCGCCGCCCGGGCCGGAGCCCAGGACCAGCGTCGTCGAGCTGGCCGACACCGAGAAGCTCTGGGCCGACTTCGTGCCGGTCACGGTCACGGTGTTGTTGAGCGTGCTTCCGGCGGGCGCGTTGACGAGCCCACGGATGGTCACGGTCCACACCTGGCCGCCCTGGAGAACGCCCGCGGTGCAGGTCACCGTGCCGTTGAGCTGCGCGCAGGTCCCGACGTTGCTCGTGATCACGAGCTGCGGCGGAGATCCGATGCCAGCGAGGTCGACATGGGTCGTACCGACGACATCGGTGACCTTCGCACCGCCCGTGTTCGTGACGGTCCACGTGTACATGAGGATCTGGCCGGACACCACCGGGTCGGGACTGTCAACCACCGAAACGGTGATCGGCACTGCCGCGAGTGCGGTGTTACCGAGGTACCCGGGCATAGATAAAAGGAGTGCCATCAGAACTGCAAACAGACTTGGAATTCGGTTTCTCATCGGTATCCCCTCCACCCGCGAACGAAAATAGACAGGCGCACCCGCTGCGCCTATAGGTCAAGACAACAAGCTAATGAGGACTTGTCACCCGTCCGTCAATGGGCTGTCACCGGAGGCGAAAATTCCGCCAGCCAGTCGCGAACGGCGCGCTCGATCTCCTCGATGGATCCGGCGATGACCACATGCTCGTCCGCCGTGGAGATGTCGAGGACCTCCGTGATGCGCGCGCGCAGACCACGGTCGGTCTCATCCGCCCAGACGCGTAGAAGGAGAACGCCGGTCCGCTCTTGTGACATGAGCCAACTATCGCGCGGAGGTCGTCAACCAGCCGTCACCGGCACGTCAAGTGCGTTCACAAGCCCGGTCATGAGCGCCGAGGGCTCGAGACCGAGCTGGGCGCGCAGGAGCTCGCGGTACTGCCGAAACTGGCGCAGGGCCTCGGAGCGGTTCCCCTCGGCGAGATGGACCGAGATCACTGCGCGGTGGGCGCTCTCGCGGAGCGGCTCACTCCGGAGCGCGACAAGCGCGACTTCCATCGCGTCCGCGTAGCGACCGACGGTGACGAGCCGCTGGGTCAGGACTTCCAGGGCGTGGAGACGCAGCTGGCGAAGGCGTTCGCGCTCGAGAAGGACCCAATCGTCATACCAGTCGGCCAGGAGCTCACCGCCGGCGAAGGCCTCGAGCACATCGTTGTGCTCGATCGGGCGTGAGACGTCCCCCACCCGGCGCGCCCACAGGATCGTCTCGCGAACGTCGACGTCGACGGCTGGTGCGAGCCGCAGGCCGCGATGGGTGCTCTCGACGATGAATTCGCCGCACTGCCGGATCCGCCAAAGCGCCGAGCGCAGGCTGCCCGCTGCCCGCTCCTCGTTGGAGTCGAGCCACAGAACGCCGGCGACGTGGTCGCGGCGGACCGGCTGTTCGTGCAGGGCGAGGAACGCGAGGACACGTTGAGCAGGCGTGGCGAGATCGATGCTCTCACCATTGCGGCTGAGCTCGAACGCGCCGGACAAAGACACACGAACATCCAACTGATCTGGACCTAGCACCCGCAGAACCCCTTCCCAATCGTCGGGTCCCCCTCCGACCAGGAGGAGAGTATCTGTTCAGAGAGGGCGATGTCTACTGCCACGCGCTGTGCGGAGTTTCAGTAAAGAGAACAACCCTCGCTCTTCGGTTCATAGCGAGCGAGCCACCGCCCGTACGACAGCCACGATGCAGTTGCCCCACATGTCGGCACACGCACGGAGATGGGCAAGTACATCGGGTAAAGTCGGAGGATCGCTGACGATCGCTCCTACATCGATGCGAACACGCGCGAGCGCGACCGTTTGCGCGCGCTCGTCGAAAGGCTGGACGATGACGCACTCGCCATTCCCGTGAACGAGTACTGGACCGTCGCCGGTGTGCTCGGTCACATCGCGTATTGGGACATCCGCGTCCTGGTCCTCGCCGAAAAGATCGATCGCGGCGAACCGTGGGCGCCGGGGGACGCCGAGCCCGAGGGCGACTGGCTCAACGACACGACCCGTCCGCTGATCCAAGCGATCGCGCCGAGGGAGGCCGCGCAGCTGGCCCTGCGGATCGCCGAGCAGACGGACGCGCGCGTGGCGGAGCTGCCCTTAGACCGGCTCTTCCCCCGCGACCCCGGTAGCCCGATCTACGCGGTCCGCGCCGACCACCGCCGCGAGCACCTCGACGAGATCGAGGCCGCCCTGGGAGCGCGCGGCTAAAAAATCCCTGCGGAGGGGGTGGGATTCGAACCCACGGAAGCCTTGCGACTTCAGCGGTTTTCAAGACCGCCGCATTCGACCGCTCTGCCACCCCTCCGAGGAAATCAGCACGACGGTTTCACGCTGGCTCAGTAAGCTTGCCGTTCTTTGATAGGTTCGGGTCGGTGCATGCGGCAAGGTTGAAACAGCAGGGCCGTCGCTTCCCGCTCTTCATTTTCGAGATACTCACTTCGACCCGTCGTTTACGCGTATCAGGGTTTGGGGTCGCATTGACCCAGCGCACCCATTCCCAGCGTGCCATTGGCGTGATTTCTTTCCACACGTGTTGGATCTTCTGAGGGGCACCTGCCAAAGCAGTCTTGAGATCCTGCGGCACGCTCGGCTCCGGCCATTCTTTGACCGACTCGATTTCGAGTGTCGCGCTGTCGCCCGGCTTTAACGCAGCGCCCTTTTGTAGCTTTCGACCAAGCCTCATCCAGTGGCCGAAATTGCCGTCGGGTTCCAACACCGTCTGGAACTGATGGCCATTGATCGTTCCTTGTACTGCGACCTGCCCACGGGACGGCAGTTTCTTGCTCGCTTTCTCAGGCAGGCGCAAAAGAGTCGATTTGTCGATCGTGTGCAGCGTGGCGTCAAAACGAATTGTTGCCGCCCCTGTGCGCTGACTCATGATCGTCATCTAGTTTGCACCTACGACCGCTTCGGAAGAGCGGCACGAACGAGGTCACGCGTGAGCTCCGCGTGTCCGGCGTGTTCGGCGGCATGCGCGATCGTCTGCAGGAGGAAATCGCGAGAGGTCTTCGGCCCAGCCGACAGCGTCGACACCGACGGTACCGTTAGTGGCCTGCTACTCACTCGCGGCGGGGCATGTTCGGTGTCGAGGGTTCGTGCATCGAGCCGCTCGAGCGCCGCTGAGATGCGAGCCTTCGCGGCTCCCACCTCGCCGCGCGCCGACTGGGCGGTCCACGGCGCGAGGAACTCGCTATCGCGGTCGCGACGCGACTCATCTCCCACCAGCTGCACGACGGTGTTCTGCGCCGAGCCGACCACATGTGTGATCAGCACGATGAGACTGCTGCCCGTCGCGAGCGGCTTCCAGGCAATCTGCTCATCGTCGAGTCCGTCGAGCGACTCAGCGATCCGGTCGATATCGCGGAACAGCCGACGCCGGATCGATTCGAGCTCAGGGGCCAGACCCATAAGGACTCCTCCTCCGAAGTGGGAACGACGACAAACATAGGCCTTAGGGCCAACGCAGGTTGTCGGGCCTCGTAATGTCTAACCATGGAGCTCGACTTCCTCTATGTGCCGAGCGCCGATGTGGCGGCCGATGCGACCTATTGGGTCAACGTGCTCGGCGCACGTCTTGTTTTCGCAGTTGACGGGATGGGCGCGCGCGTAGCGATGCTCGAAGTAGGTTCGAGCGGCCCGCGCGTCCTACTGACCGACCACCTGGAGGACCAGCGGACGATCCTCATTTATCGAGTCGAGGATCTTGCCCGAACAGAGAAAGAGCTGCGCTCGAAAGGCTGGAAGCGCGGTCGATCGCTGGACATCCCGCATGGACCGTACATTTCGTTCGCGACGCCCGGAGGCCAGCGTGTAGCCGTCTACCAGCTCTCCCGACCCGAAGTAGCGAAACACTTTGTGGGTCGGACGGACTTCCCCATCGGACCAGTGAGCGAGAAGCCGGCCAAACGCCCCAAGGTGCGGTGAAACGGAAGGGGCCGCCCTTGTCGGGCGGCCCCTCCGATCTATTTCTTCGCGGCGGCCGCTTCCTGCATAGCCTCGACCGCGGCAGCGTCCATGGGGCTCATCAGCTGGAAGTAGTTATTGTCCGGATCGGTGAACGTTCCGATGAGCATCCCGCTGCTCTCGGCCGGGTCGTATGGCTCTTTCACCACCGTCGCACCCGCCGCCTTGAGCTTGGCAAACTCCGCCTCGACGTCGGGCGTCTCGATGTTCCAGATGATCCTGCCCGGCTCCCGGTTCTTCCCGTGGACTTGGTCGTGTGGACCGATCGTCAGGAAGCCGCCGCCGAGCTGCCATCCGAAATAGGCGCCGTCGTCCATGGTCGGCTTGCCGAAGAGCTTGGTGTAGTAGTCAGCGAGCCGCTTGGGATCCTCTGAGCCGATCAGAATGCTGTTGAAGTTCATATCGTCCCCCTTTGGTCGAGCCAGAAGTCAGCCTACGCCTTTGGTGCGCCTCAGCGCATCGGCACAACTGACGTGCCTTCTAGCAAAGCCTTCATGTTGCCGAGCGCCAGCTGCCACCCTCCCTGCGAATGCGCGAGCTCTCGCTCAGTCGCGTTGCCTTGCTCGATCAATGAGAGATGGGTCTGCGCTCCGTCATCCGAGAGCTCGATCGTCACGCGGTGATAGTCGGACGGGCGAACGGCCTGGGACGCGCGGAAGATCGGACGGGATTGGTCGAATTCAAGTAGCCGTTCGGGCTCGAGTCGGAGGATCGTGCCCTTGATCTCGAATGGCTTGCCGTTGAATTCGCTTTTCCAGACGATCGAGCTGCCCTCGCGCCGCTGGGACACGACATCCGAAGCGAGGATGTACTGCTTGATCTTCTCGGGATCGACCAGCGCATCCCACACCTTCGCCCTCGGTGCCTTGATCGTCAGCGACACGCGCGCAACGAACGTTTCCGCCATCTCTGACCTCATGCTGGCACGATGGTCCCTATCGATACGACTCGGGTGGACGTCTGGCTGTGGGCCGTCCGGCTGTACAAGTCGCGTTCGGCCGCGACGGCCGCCTGCCGCGGCGGCCACGTCCGCGTGAACCGCGCGCCGGCAAAGGCATCGACGCAGGTGAAGGTCGGCGACCGCATCGAGGCGTTCATCGAACGCCCGCGGGTCCTCGAGGTCGTGGGCATCATCGATAAGCGCGTCGGCGCGGCAGTTGCCGCGAAGAACCTGATCGACCACAGTCCACCGGCGCCGGTGGTGAAGCGGCAGCCGCGGATGCCCAAGCGTGAGCCCGGCGCCGGACGCCCGACCAAGCGCGAGCGCCGCCAGCTCGAGCGCTTCACGGGACCGTAGGTCGCGAGATGAAGACGCCGTTCCTCTGGCGTTTGCAGGATGCCTGCGACCTCGTGGGCGCGAAGCTGGAGGTCATACGCGACGCGGGGAACTCGGGCCGGATCACCCTCGCGTCAGGTCGCGTTCGTTACTTCCACCGACTGCACTGGGACCTGAACACGCTCGGCGCGGCGGCGATCGCTCTTGATAAGGACGCGACCGGGCGTGTGCTCAAGCGTTTGGGCTACACGGTCCCGACTGGACGCGCCTTCTCAAGCGAGGGACGGCTGCACCTCGTGCGCGTCATCGCGAGCGCATACGCGTACGCGCAGAGGCTCGGGTTGCCGGTGCTCCTCAAACCGAACGACAGCTCCAGCGACCAGCACGTGACGGTGGTTTACACGCGGGCGCAGTTCTACGCCGCGGCCCGCGAAGCCTTTGCGGCCTCCGGGAAGCTGCTGGTGCAGCGCATCGCGCGCGGGAGCGACTGCTCGATCGTCGTCCTCGACGGCGAGGTCCTCATGGCGAGCGAGAAGACACGGCCATTCGTGCTCGGTGACGGCCACTCCAGCATCCGCACACTGATCACAGCGAGCCGGCGACGTCAGAAAGCAGCAGGGCACCCGACCGAGCTGCGTGCGGACGATGTCCGTATCAAAAGGCACCTCGCGCACACTGAAAAGACGCTCGAAACGGTGCCCGATTCGGGTCAACGTGTCGAGCTGTTGCCGTGCGGCAACCTCGGCGTCGGCGGTGACGTTCGGGTCGTGACCGATGTGCTGCACCCGAACCTCCGAACGCTCGCAATCCAAGTGGTTCGCGACATGGGCCTTCGCCTCGCGAGCATCGACCTCGTCCTGAGCCGGTCGTCCGATGGACCGCCGAAGCGATGCACGGTCTTAGAGGTGAACTCCGCACCCGGACTCGACACGCATGAGCGCGAGCCCGGCTGGTCGAGCCGGCGCGTCGAACGCGTGCGCAGGATCTTGGTGGCCCTCGATCGCGACCTCTAATCGCATTGCTACAGTGCGGACACGGTGGAAGTTCTCGCGGACAAGCTCCTCATCAAGCCTCACTCCCGGGTGCTGCTACTCAACGCACCGATCGGCTACTCCAAGAAGCTTCAGCCGCTCCCGGAAGGCGTGACCATCACAGATCGCCGAAGCCAAGCGACCTCCGAGGTCGCGATCGTGTTTGTCCGCGACAAGGGCGAGCTGAAGCGACTGCAGAGTGGGTTCGCGACTCTCGAGGACGATGCGGCCCTGTGGGTCTGCTATCCGGCAGGCGGTCGGTCGCGCACAGACCTCGATCGTGACGTGATCGAGTCCGCGTTGAAGAGTGACGAGCTCACAGGAGTGACGAACGTTCCGTTCGACGAGAAGTGGACGTGCACTCAGTTCCGCACGCGGGAGGATGCTGATGGCGACTAAGCCCGCGAAGAAGACCGCTGCGACGACGGCGACGAAGAAAGCCGCGCCCAAAACCGTAGCTGGATACATCGCGGCAGCGCCGAAGGAACAGCGCGCAGCGCTTAAGAAGCTTCGCAAGACGATCAAAGCAGCTGCGCCGAGGGCGACCGAAGGGCTCAGCTACGGCATCGTGGGCTTCAAGCAGAACGCAAAGAACGTCGCGTACTTCGGCTCGTGGAAGACGCATGTCGCCCTATATGGCTTTGGCGGACGTGTCATCGATGCGCACGCATTTGAGCTGAGGCCCTATGTGCAGAGCAAGGGCACGATCCAGTTCCCTGCTGACGAGCCGATCCCTTATCGGCTCGTGACGAAGCTCGTGAAGGCCCGCGTCGCCGAGCTCAAGGACTGAGGGGTGGCGGCGACCGACGCCGCTCCACCACCCCTCACGCGCTTACCGCCCGTCGCGGGCGCGCTCGATGGTCTTGATGTCGATCTTCCGCATCTTCAGCATCGCGTCCATGGCCCGCTTGGCCTTCGCGGGGTCCTTGTCACCGAGCATCTCGCCCAGCTGCTTGGGAATGATCTGCCAGGACAGACCGAACTTGTCTTTGAGCCAGCCGCACTGACTCTCCTCACCACCGTCCGCGGTCAGCTTCGTCCAGAGGTCGTCGACCTCCTGCTGTGTCTCGCAGTTGACGAAGAGCGAGATGGCTTCCGTGAACTTGAACTCCGGCCCGGCGTTCAGCGCCATGAACTCTTGGCCCTCGAGCTGGAACGTGCCGGTCATCAGCGCTCCTGCCTTTCCGGGACTTCCCTCGGGATACCGGCTGGTGCTGAGGATCTTCGAGTTCTTGAAGAGCGATGTGTAGAACTTCATCGCCTCTTCAGCATCGTCATCGAACCATAGGAACGTAGTGATCTTCTGCATCTGGAGATTCCCCTTCTTTCTTGTTGACTACGCGATCGACGCCAACAGCTCGGCCAGCTTGTCGTAGCCCTCGGCCACACCGGTCGCCATGCCGGACTTGACGACCGCGTCGCGGACCTCGCGCGACGCGTAGCGCACCGTCGTCGTGACGGTGGTCTTGCCGTCTCGTTCGACCAGGACCATCGTGTCCACCGCCTCGCCCTCATACCAGGGATCGTCGAACACTTCGGTGCTGACAAGCCGCTCGGGCCGCACGACCTCGCGATAGAGGCCGCGCATGCCCATCGTCATGTCCGGGCCACGCCACACGAAGCGGTACGCGCCGCCCACCTTCAGATCGACCTCGCAGACCGCCATCGTCCAGCCAGCGCGCACGCCGAGCCAACGCTTGATCAGCTCGGGCTTGGTCCACGCATCGAAGACGAGCCTTGCCGGAGCATTGAAGACGCGTGTCATCGCGATCTCCCGATCCGACGGCGTCGTTACTTCGAGCAGTCCGATGTTCGTCATCCGTTGTCTCCCTTTTCTGCCTTTTCTCCCTTTCGCTGCTGGCGCCCGCGTTTGGCCTCGTCGGTTTTGAGCTCCTCGAGCAGCGTGTCGAGACGCTGGAAGTTGCCCTCCCACACTTCGCGGTAGCGCTCCAGCCATCCCGTCGCGACCGCGAGCGCCTCGCCCTCGATCCGGCGCGGCCGTCGCTGTGCCTCGCGGCCGCCCGAGATCAGTCCCGCACGCTCCAGGACCTTGAGGTGCTTGGAGATCGCGGGCTGGCTCATGGCGAACGGCTTGGCGAGCTCTGTGACCGACGCCTCGCCCGAGACTAGGCGGGCGAGGATCGCCCGCCGGGTCGGGTGCGCCAGCGCGGCGAATGTTGCGTCCAAGCGATCAGGGTTCGGCTGCGGTGCTTCCATAACTTACTAGTTATATACAGCGCTGCAG
>JALYLT010000013.1 GCA_030774095.1 Chloroflexota bacterium | reverse complement strand
GTGGTCGTCGGGGCCGCCGACGAGATGCCCCGTGTCGTCCCGACGGCGCAGTTCTCCGGCGCGGATGCCGGCGACGCCGGCACGCGCGAGGCGCTCGCCGAGGCCGCGCGGGCGGCGGTCGAGCCCATCGCCGATCTCGCGGGCGGCGTCGAGTACAAGCGTCATCTCGTCGGCGTCTTCGCGCTGCGCGCGATCGATTCGCTCGTGACCCAAGCGGCATAGCGTGGGAAGACGAGAGATCCACCTGCGACTGAACGGCGGTGACCGCCGTGTCGAAGTTGAGGATCAGACGCTTCTCATCGAGCTCGTCCGTGGCTTGGGTCTCATCGGCACGAAGCTTAGCTGCGACATGCAGGTGTGCGGCGCGTGCACGGTCCTGCTCGACGGACGTCCGGTGAGCTCGTGCACGACGCTCGCGATCGAGGCCGACGGCAAGCCGGTCGTGACCATCGAGGGACTGGCTGACGGCGCGAAGCTGCATCCGCTGCAGGAAGCCTTCATCGAACGCTTCGCTTTCCAGTGCGGCTACTGCACGCCAGGGATCATCGTGTCCGCGAAGGCCCTGCTCGACGCGCATCCCGAGCCCAACGCCGAAAAGGTGCGGCACTGGATGGAAGGCAATATCTGCCGCTGCACCGGCTACCAGACGATCGTCGACGCTGTGCTCGACGCCGCGGATCAGCTGCGGAGCGCACGATGACCGAGGACCGGAAGGTCGCCGGCACATCGGCGCGGCGCGTCGACGGAGTGGCAAAGGTCACCGGAGCGGCGCGTTACACGGTCGACGTCTCGGTCCCGGGCATGGCACACGCGAGCGTGGTCCGCTCGACACGCGCGCACGCGCGCATCGCGAGCATCGACATCGCTGCGGCCGCCGCCAGCCCGGGCGTGCTGCGCGTTTTGACCGGCGCGGACCTTCTCGCCGCCGGTCTCACTCCGTATTACGGCCATGTGGTGCTCGACCATCCGGTCCTCGCGATCGAGCGCGTGCGTTTCCACGGCGAGCCGGTCGCGCTCGCTGTCGCGGAGACGAGGCGCGAGGCCGCGGAGGCCGCCGAGCTCGTGGACGTCACCTACGATGAGCTCCCCGCGGTCATCGACGCGGACGACGCGCTCAAGGCGGACGCGCCGATCCTGCACGAGCACCGCGGCGAGCGCGTCGGTGACGAGGGCATGGACCAGGGCGAGGGCGGGCTCGTTGGCAACGTATGCGCGATCGCCCGGGTCGGGTGGGGCGACGTCGACGAAGCATTCAAGAAGGCGCACCTCGTCGTCGAAGGCGAGTACCGCTACCCGAAGCTCTACGGCTACGCGATGGAGCCGTACAACGCGCTCGCCTGCTTCGATCAGGGCGACCTCGTCGTCTTCTCGAGCGCCCAGCACGTGTACATGGTCCGGCGCGACCTGGCCCGCATGTTCCACCTGCCGCTCGCGCGCGTGCGCGTGAGCGCGCCGTACGTCGGCGGTGGCTACGGCACGAAGTCGTACACGAAGGTCGAGGGGATGACCGCGGCCGCCGCGCACTTCACCGGTCGCCCGGTGAAGCTCGACCTCAGCGTCGAGGAGGCGATCCTCACCACGCGTTCGGCGTCGGCGCGGATCCGCGCGCGCTCGGCGTTCACGGCCGATGGGATGCTGCTCGCCCGCGACTTCAAGATCGTGATGAACTCGGGTGCGTACACCGACAACACGCCGCTCGTGAACTCCAAAACGGCCAACCGCTGCTTCGGGCCGTACCGCATCCCAGCGCTGCGCGTGGTCGCGCGCTCGATGTTCACGAACACCGTTCCGTCGAGCTCGCTTCGGGGCTTCGGCGCGCCGCAGGGCAACATCGCGGGTGAGCTGCAGATGGACGAAGCCGCGGCGAAGCTTGGCATCGACCCGGTCGAGCTGCGGATGCGCAACCTCGTCGGGCCGGGCGAGGAGTTCATGCCCGGCAAGCGTCCGCTCGACGCGGATCTGAAGGACGACCTCCGCTGCCTCGCGTCGGCGCTCCAGTGGCCGGGCGGGACGATCGGGCGCTCGATCGGCCTCGGCGTGTCGGCGTCGGACGCGGGCGCGTATCCGACCTCGACGGCGGCGGTGCGCATCCACTCGGACACGTCCGTGACGCTGTTCACCGGATCGACCGAGCTAGGTCAGGGCTCGCGCACCGTCCTGTCGCAGATCGTCGCTGAGGAGATGGGCGTGCCGCTCGAGAGCGTGAGCGTCGTGAGCGGCGACACCGGTGTGGTGACGTATGAGCGGACCACGGGCGCGAGCCGCACGACGACGATCACCGGCCGTGCCGTCCAGGAGGCGTGTCGTGACGCGCGCCGTCGCGTTCGCGAGCTTGCCGCGCAGACGCTCGAGATCCCGGTCGCGGAGATCGACGACGTCGCCGGTGGCGTACGCGCGCGCGGCCGCGAGCTCAGCTACGGCGAGGTCATCGAGCGCTGGTTCGGTGCGGGTGGGGAAGTGCTCGGCCACGGCGCGGTCCGCCGCGCCGAGGGGTTCGCGATGATGCCGCCGTTCTACGAGATCGGTTGCAGTGGGCTCGAGCTATCCGTCGACCGCGAGACCGGTCAGGTGCACGTCACGAAGCTCACGACCGTCGGCGATGTCGGCTTCGCGATCAACCCCGCGCTCGTTCACGGCCAGGACGCCGGCGCGGCGATGATGGGCCTCGGCGCGGCGCTTCACGAGGAGCTCGTCTACGACGGCGAGCAGCTCGCCAATCCGAACGTCGTCGACTATCGCGTGCCGCGCTTCAGCGATATCCCCGACCAGGTCATTCACCTTCTCGCTGAGCGCCGCGACGGATCGGGACCCTACGGAGCGAAGGGCGCGGGCGAAGGGGCGGGAAACACGATCGGCGGATCCGTCGCGTCCGCGATCGGGCGCCTCATCGGTGTCTTCCCGCACGAGCTCCCCGCCACGCCGGAGCGCGTGTGGCGACTGCTGCGCGAAGCTGAAAAGAAGCACAAGACCGGAAAGGATTAGCTTTCCGCTGATGGACTCAAGCCACGGTCCGACCCAGGTGGAGCTCGATCGCCTCACCGCCGATCTTCGCGTCTTCGACGCGAATGGGATCGAGCGCGCGGCGTGGGGCTGGGATCGGCATGAGCGCCGTGGCCTCGACGCGTATCACGCGGCGGAGCGCGCGGCGCTCGCGCAGATCGAGCAGCACGATCTCGGTCCGCGCTGGGAAGAGTTCCGTCGCACGCTGTTCGGCCTGACCGAGTCCGCCGGCGCACTGGTCAGCTGGAAGGCCAAGCACGGGCAACTGGGACACAAGGCCGAGAGTGCGGCCTTCGGAGCGGCCCTCGGGCTCTTCGCGAGAGAACACCTGACACGCGAGCAGTACGCGAGCCTGGTCGAGCCGATGGCCGAGGCTCTTCCGTGGCTCCTACCGGACCGCGCACCCGCGCCCCGACCGCCGAAATAGTTCGAAGGTCATGCGCATGGCGGCGGCACCCACCGGTACCGCCGCCACCGCACGTCAGGGAGACGCTTAGCGAGCGAGTCTTCGCACCCGCAGGCCGTGTGGATCGACCGTGCTCGCGCCGGCTCCCTGGGCCAGGCTGACGAAGGAACGGACTTCGGCGGATCGGCCGCCGTCCTTCACGCTGAGGACCGCGAAGCCACCGACGTCGCCGACCGCGTTGTTGAGATCCTTGATGTTGCTCGTCACGGGCGCCTTGCCGCGTAGCGCGACGAAGACGGTGGTCCCGTCCGGAGAGAGATCCATGATGTCGGGCGCCGGGTCGCGTCCGGCGAGCGCGCCGGTGGCGAGGTTGATCGTGGCCAGCGGCTCGCCCGTCGTCTTGGTGTCGAAGATGTCGATCGTGTTGGCGAAGCGATCCGCCACCCACACGTACTGGCCGACGGCGAGCACGCTGTGGGATTCGACGTTGCCGGTCCGGGCGAGGAGCTTCTTCGCGCTGAGCGACGACGGTGTCCACGTGACCTGCAGCAGGTTGAACGCGGTCGTCGTCGTTGTCGGACCGCCCTGCGCGGTGGTCCAGATCGTGCCGTCCTTGAGCGCGACCGCGCAGCACGATTGTGCCGAGATGTCGTTCTTGCCGAGGGTCGCGACGGTCTTCATCGGCGTTGCGGCGTAGTCCACGAGGTAGGCGCCGCCGCCGCGCTGCGGCACGTACGCGTACTTTCCGTCCTGCGTGAAGAGGGCCATCACCGGGTTGTTGCCCGGGTGCGTGGCGTCCTCCAGCGCCGCGAGATCGAGGTCCGCCGCGGCGTCGAGCTTGTAAACGTCGTTCTTGAAGTCGGCGCTGATGCGCTGGAGCTTCTTCGCGCCCTGGTTCGCGACGATGATCGCGTCGCCTGCGGGCGTCACGGCCGAGTTGTGCGCGGCCGGGTTCCCCGCGGCCGTCGCGCTCATCTTGATGCTTGCCACGACCTTCCGGTCGCTGGCGCGGATGACCTGGATGTGGCCGCTGCCGACGTACGAGATGACCGCATGGGTCATCGTCGCGTTGAACGTGACGTTGTGCGGGTGTTTGCCCATGCCATCGCCGACGCCGAGCGCAGCCTCGGCGAGGTTGATCGAGTACGCGGGGGTGGGCGTGCCTCCCTTCGCGAGATCCGAGCCGCGGTATATGTTCAGCGTGCCCCCGCCTGTCGGTGCCGTCTCCGCCTGATCGGGCACCCACAGCTCGAAGTCCGCTGCCGCGGTCGGCGCGGCGCTGGCGGTCTGCGCCGGCGAAGCCGCCGGTACCTGACCGCCGCACGCGGCGGCGACGAGGAGCGCGATGAGTGGGGTCGCGAGATACGAACGCATGGCCTTCGCCTCCCTGATCGATTCGGCGCTGCCGCCGTGCGGACAAGGTCGATCCGTCACGGGTAGAACACAAATACATAGTTGCCATACGCGGTATAACTTCAGGCTATGCAGGTCGAAGCGCGGCTTCGCGCCTTCGCAGCGCTCGCACGGCGGGGCTCGTTCTCCGCGGCGGCCGAGGAACTGGTGATCAGCCAGCCCGCGGTGTCGAAGCACGTCGCGGACCTCGAGGCGGAGCTCGGTACGAAGCTCGTCACGCGCGGTGCTCGTCGCGCGGAGCTCACGCGCGCCGGCGCATTCGTCGCCGAATACGTCCTGCGCGCCGAGGCGATCCTCGCGCAGGCCGGGCGTGGTGTCGCGACGATCGACGGCGAACTTGTGGGTCGGCTGGCCGTCGGTGCATCGGGCAACGGGATGTACCTCATCCCGCGCGCGCTCGCGCTGTACCACCGCGCGCATCCGGCGGTCGCCCTCGACGTGATCATGGTCGGCACGACTGCCGAGATCGTGGAGGCCGTGCGCGCTCACCGGGTCGAGATCGGCGTCGTAGGCGCGGCGGCGGCACCAGACCTCGAAGCCGAGCGTCTCGTGGAGGACGAGATCGTCGTCGTGGCCGCGCCGGCGCTCGCGAAACGGCGGCTGACATCGCGCGCTGCCGAGGAGCTCACCTGGATCGCGCGCGAAGAAGGGTCGGCAACACGCGCCGCCGTCGAGGCGGCGTGGCGCGATCTCGGCATCAGTCCGAAACGGCGGCTGTCATTCCCCTCCTGGGAGGGCGTGAAGCTCACGGTCGCGGAGGGACTCGGGGTCACCGCGATCAGCCGTCACGCCGTCGAGGTGGAGTTGGCGGCCGGCACGCTGGCCCTCGTGCGCCTTCCCGGTTGGAAGGTGCGACGCCATCTCTCGCTCGTTCACTCCCGTGACGTGCCGCTGACTCCCGTAGGGCAGCGGTTCGTCGAGGCTCTGCGGGCCGCCTGGACCCCTTCTCGCAGGGGTGAGCAAGCGAGCGCGGCGTCCCGCACGCGTCTCGGTGGCGTAGCAACGCGTGGCGCGATCCGCCCCAAACACTGAGATGTCGCCCGCTTAGCGGACGAGATCAGGAGCGGGAACGCCCTTTGCCTGCTCAAACGCACGCTTGATCGTTCGGTAATCAGTCGACTCCTCGTCGTTCTGGTCGTGCACGGGCCAGGTCGCCCCTGTACCGCTCTTAGAACGCAGGCTTGGCGGCGATGTGGAAGTGGTTGGTTCCCGCCCGGTTCGGGGCACTCGTGATCGCGGGCGTCGCTGCTCTCGTGCTCTTCGGGACAGCGACGCCTGCGCTCGCGGACGAGCCGCCGACACCCCCGCGTGCCGTCCCGGCCCCGCGTGCGCTCCCCGCGACGCCGACCGGCGCCTCGTACGAGACGCTCATCACCTTCGCGAACAACTCCGCCCGCGATCTTGGCGCCCTGCAGCAGCAGGCGCGCGATGTCGACGCGGCACGCGATGAGACTTTCGGTCAGATCAGCGCGCTCGAAGCGCTGACCAACAAGCCGAGCACAGTGCGCGATCGCCTGGAACGAGAGGCGCTGCGTCTTTCGGCGAGCACGAACATGCCATCGGCCACCACGCTCTCTGCGCCCTTGCTCGAGGCCGCCGCTGAGATCCGCGCACTGCGAGTGGAGTTGAAGCAGCAGTACGTTGCCCTGGAGGCTGACGCGGTCGCACTCGCTCCGTTTGCGGCGATCGCACCGCCCGGCGGTGCGTGGATGACTCCGTCGCAGGGCTACCTCTCGCAGGGCTTCGGCCAAACCCCCTTCTGGTACGAGCCCGCGCGCGTGTACGGCGGCGTGTACTACCCGCACTTCCACGACGGCCTCGATATCGCATCCCAGATGTATTCACCGGTCGTCGCCGCGGCGCCCGGACGCGTCGCGTGGGTCGGTCATCTCCCCGACGGTGCGATGGTCGTGTTGATCGCGCACGTGGGTGGTCTCGTGTCGCTATACGCGCACCTCGACGACGCTATCGCGCCGCCGCGCGTTGAGGCGGGCGACGAGGTGCGACAGGGTCAGATAATCGGCGCGATCGGCATGACCGGACTCACGACCGGCCCTCATGTGCACTTCGTAGTGTGGCGCAACGGCGAGCTCATCGACCCGCTCACGCTCCTCTCCCCCTAGCGCGTTTACTCTCCTTTGAGGTTTCTTGTCACGGCGGCGACACCACCCGCGCGCGTGCGCATGGAGACTGACATCCACTGACCAACGTGGTGGTGGACAGGGTCAGATTCAGCGGGTGGATGTGATGCGTCGTCTTGCTTATGTCTTCGTCTTCGCGCTGCTCGTGACCACGATGTCCGCGGGAAAAGCCGACGCGGGTGTTGAGTGGTGCTCCGAGGATCCGACGTTCATCGTCAACGGCAACATCATCGATCTCAACACGAAACTCCTCGCGCAGTACAAGGGCCTGATCACGCCTCCCGTGGTCGTCGAGCTCCTCGTTCCGTCGAACGCCATCGCGGCGGTGCTGACGCTTCCCGGAAGCGTGCCTGTGGTCGGTAAGGTGACGAAGTCGCTGCCACGTTGGTGGGGTCTGCTCAACATGCCTGTCGTCGCGCGGTTCACGGTGAACGCCACCGGGTCGTTCGACCATTACACGACCGCGATCGGGACGGGGTTATGGCTGACCTCGACCGTGACCGGAACGACGAATCAGGTCACGACGAAGACGTTCTACCTGCTGCTCCCGTAAGCAAGTGTCCCGACTTCGCTGGCAGCTGCGGACGTACATCGTCGGTGTGATCGTTGCGGGCGCCGCCGGATTGGCCCTCGCCGGGTTCGGCCCGCGGCCAGGCGCGACGGAGGATCTGCTCGTCGTGGGCATCCTCCTCGGCCTCGCGACGCTGGCGCAGGTCTGGCCGGTCCACCTGTCGCTCAAGATCAAGCTCACCGTCGACGACACGCCGCTCTTTGCCGCTGCGCTCCTGCTCGGACCCTTCCTCGCGATTCTTGTCGCGGGCGTCAGCGCGCTTCTCGGCCTCCACCTCCGCAACGCGCGGATGCCCTGGTACAACCGCGCGTTCACCGCCGCGGTGTCCGGGCTCGCAACCGGCGCCGCGGCGGTCGTCTATCTCGCGCTGGCCGACGGCGCGCGGCCGCTGCTGTCTCAGCCCGTGCCGATCCTCGCGGCCGGCGCGGTGCGCTACCTCACACAGACCGCGCTCGTCGACATCGCGGTCGCGCTCCAGATGAAGCGGCGCCCGTTCGCCTCATGGTGGACGCTGCATCGTCGCGATCTCGCGCAGATGACCGGTCTCCACCTTCTCGGTGCGATCGCCGCCGGCTCGGCGGAAGGGCAACCGCTCGCGCTCGTGCTGTTCGCCGTGCCGATGGTGGCGATGCTCATCACGCTCCGCGACAGCGCCCGCGTGCGCGAGCAGACGCGCAACGCGATCCTCGAGCTCGCTGACCTCATCGACCTGCGCGATCCGTACACGCACGGCCATTCGCAGCGCGTCGCCTCGCTCGCAGAACGGCTCGCGCGACGTCTGAAGCTGCAGTACTCGCAGGTCGAGCTCATCCGCGACGCCGCCCGCGTGCACGATATCGGCAAGATCGGAACGAACGACGCCGTGCTGCTGAAGGCCGGCCCGCTCGACCCGAGCGAGCAGGCGGAGATGCGCCGGCACGTCGAGATCGGCCATCAGCTGCTGCGTCGGCTGCCCGAGTTCTGGGAGGGCGCGGAGCTCGTCCTCGCGCACCATGAACGTCACGACGGAAAGGGCTATCCGCGCGGTCTGCAGGGCGACGAGCTGCCGCTCGAGGTCTCGGTCATCTCGGTCGCCGACACCTATGACGCGATGACAAGCGATCGACCCTATCGAAGGGGCATGGCCTGGGAGCAGGTGCGCGCGGAGCTGCTGCGCTGCCGCGGCACGCAGTGGCGCGAGACCGCGGTCGACGCCTTCATCACGATGATCGAGGACGAGCGCCGCGAGGTCGGGACGCGGCGGCCCGCCCTGGCGCCGACGTCCGCGGGCGTCTCCGAGCGCTAGGCGTACCGGCGACAATCCAGGCCCCGTAGCGCACCATGGCGCTCAGATGGTGACCAGACCCGCCGGCGAGTCCGTCGGATATGAACGGCGGATACGCATCGCGTCGGAGATCGGCACGTGGGGCATCGCCCTCGTCGTCCTCCTTGCGGCGGCCTTTCCCGTGACGACCGTGTCGTCCCGCGAAGCCCTCCTTGTCATCGCTGGGCTGCTGGCGCTCTTCGCGGTGCTCTGGTTCCACGTCATTCCGCAGCGATTCCTTGGCAGATGGCGCTTCACCATCGGCGCGTGCGTCACGCAGATCCTCGCCGCGGTGCTGCTCAATGTGACGGGCGACGTCGCATCCCCGTATTTCGAGTTCTATCTCATCCCCGTGCTCGCGACGGCCTTCGCGATGCAGGTCCCGGCGACGCTCACCACGGGCGCCGTCGCGGTGCTGGCGTACGCTGCGATCAACGCGCTCGATCTCCTCAACGGCAACCTGAGGGAGGACGAGATCGCGCAGAGCGCGATCCAGGCCGCGTCACTCGTCGCCGTGGTCGCTCTGACAGCGCTGATCACGAAGACCATGCAGGAGACGCGCGGGGAGTTACACAAGCGTTCAACAGAGCTCGCCGCCCAGAATGTCGAGCTCGACGTTGCGCGCTCGATCGGCCTCGCCCTGGCGCGCGCGCGCGACCGTGGCGAGGTGATGCGCGCGATCCTTGACGTCGCGCGTGAGTCACTCGGTGTGGACCGGATCTTCTTCTTCACCGGCGACGAAAACGCGAGCAACGGGCAGACGATCGGGCCCGGCGCCACGACCGAGAGCTTCGAGGCCGATCCGAGCCCCCGGGATTCACCTCGGCAGCGTGCGGTGCGCACGCGACGCACCGTGATCGTGAACGACGTTTCTCAGGAGCCGGGTATCTCGGAGCGCGTCCGTACGAAGTACGGCATGGCGGCGGCATTGTTCATCCCACTCATACATCGGGGCGCGGTGGTCGGACTCTTGGTGCTGTCGTCGAGCAGGACGCGCGAGTGGACGCCCAGCGAGCTGCGCCTGGGCGAAGCGATCGCGGAAGCCTCAGCCCCCAGCCTCGCGACACTCCTCGCGCTGGAACAGGTCCGCGAGCAGCGCGAACGCCTGAGCGAACGGACGAAGGTCCTTGAGGGCATGAACCAACTCGTCGAGGCGCTCTCGCTCGCCACCGATGAGTCCTCGACCGCGGAGGTCGCGGCACGCTCCGTCTCGCAGGCGTTCCGTCTGTTCGCGGCGACGACGCTGCTCGTAGATCCCTCGCTCGCGCTGCTCGACCCCGTCGGCATCGTCGGCGGCGCGACGGAGCACCCGGTGGTGAGGGGGCCGATGGGATGCCCGGCGATCCGGAGTGGGCGGATCTTCCGTGTGACGAACGCGGGCGATCCGGTCATCTGTCCCTATATGCCGTTCCGCGAAGGAAGCCGCGGGTATGTCTGTGCGCCGCTGCTCGCCGGCGGAGAGCCGGTCGGCGCGCTGTTCATGGAGCCGGCCGCCGACTCCGTGTTGGAGGACGCCTTCGCACTCGCCGCGGCCGACCGCGTCGCCCTTGCGGTCGCGAATCGAAGGGTGCTGGAAACCGCGAAACGCCAAGCGACCACGGATGGACTCACCGGCCTTCACAACCGTCACTTCCTTGCGGAGCAGCTTCGGCTGCTGCAGTCACTCGCCGAACGGCACAAACAGACCTATTCGGTCGTCGCGATCGACATCGACGACCTCAAGCGCGTCAACGACACGTTCGGCCACGAGATGGGCGATCTCGCCCTGCGCGGCTTCGCCAACACGGTGCGAAAGAGCGTTCGTGGCTCGGACATGGGTGTGCGGACGGGGGGCGACGAGTTCCTGGTGCTGCTCCCGCGCGGGGGCCTCGACGATGCCGCCGTGCTCGCGGAGCGTGTGCGTGCGGCGATGGAGGCGCAGGGCCGCGCCGAACCGCACACGGCGATCACCGCGAGCTTCGGTGTCGCGGCCTGGCGGCCCGGACGGACCGCCGAGCAGGTGCTCGAGGCGGCTGATTCGATGCTCTACGCGGCCAAGCGAGCGGGCAAGGACCGCATCACGGTCGAGGCGCCGGCCGCAAAGGCCGGCAGCTAACCCTCGCTTGCCTTGACAGGGTTTTCGGCCCTGTCCTACAGTGTTAGCAGTCCACCAGGGCGAGTGCTAATTCAAACGAAAGCCCCTGCCGGGCACCGGCGCGGGCGAAGTAGAGGGGGAATTTCAAATGGCAGCAGTCGCAGAGAAGATCAAGCTCAAGCCGCTCGGATCCCGCGTGGTCATCAAGGCTCTCGATCGAGACGAGACCACGAAAAGCGGGATTTTCCTTCCCGACACCGCGAAAGAGAAGCCGATGGAAGGCCGCGTCCTCGCGGTCGGCCCAGGCGATCGTGACGACGACGGCAAGCGCGTCCCGGTCGAGCTCAAAGAGGGCGAGCGCGTCCTCTACCAGAAGTACGCCGGAACAGAGTTCAAGCTCGATGGCGAGGAGTACCTGATCCTCTCGGAGAAGGACGTTCTCGCGCGCATCGACGAATAAGGGAGAGGGAATCTATGGCAAAGCAACTCGTATTCACCGATGAAGCGCGAAAGAAGCTGAAGCAGGGCGTCGACGTCATGGCGAACGCCGTGAAGACCACGCTCGGTCCGAAGGGCCGCAACGTCGCGCTCGACAAGAAGTTCGGCTCGCCGACCGTCACGCACGATGGGGTCACCGTCGCTCGCGAGGTCGAGCTCGAGGATCCGTTCGAGAACATGGGCGCACAGCTTCTCAAGGAAGCCGCCACCAAGACCAACGACACCGCGGGTGACGGCACGACCACGTCGGTCGTCCTCGCGCAGGCGATCGTTCACGAAGGTCTTCGCAACATCGCAGCGGGTGCCAACCCGATGCTCCTCAAGCGCGGACTCGAGAAGGGTGGCGCCGCGGTCGTCGAGGCCATCAAGGCCGACGCCAAGGAAGTCAAGGGCAAGGCCGAGATCGCGCAGATCGCGACGATCTCCGCAGCCGACGAGACCATCGGTCAGCTCATCGCTGACGTCATGGACAAGGTCGGCCGCGAGGGCGTGATCACCGTCGAGGAGTCGAAGGGCCTGCAGTTCGAGACCGAGTTCGTCGAGGGAATGCAGATCGACCGCGGTTACATCTCGGCGTACTTCGTCACGAACGCCGACCGCATGGAAGCGGCTATCGAGGACCCGTACATCCTCATCACCGATAAGAAGATCTCCGCGATCACCGACATCCTGCCTGTGCTCGAGAAGCTCGTGCAGGTCTCCAAGAACCTCATCATCGTCGGAGAGGACATCGACGGCGAGGCACTCGCCACGCTCGTCGTGAACAAGCTCCGCGGCACGCTCAACGTGCTCGGCGTCAAGGCGCCGGGCTTCGGTGACCGCCGCAAGGCGATGCTCGAGGACATCGCGATCCTCACGGGTGGCCAGGTCATCACCGAAGAGGCCGGCCGCAAGCTCGACTCCACGACGATCCAGGACCTCGGCCGCGCTCGCCGCGTCACGGCGACCAAGGACGAGACCACCTTCGTCGAGGGTCGCGGCGACCAGGACAAGATCCTCGCTCGCGTCAAGCAGATCAAGGCTCAGATCGAAGAGACGACCAGCGACTTCGACAAGGAGAAGCTCCAGGAGCGTCTCGCGAAGCTCGCCGGCGGCGTCGCCGTCATCAAGGTCGGCGCAGCCACCGAGGTCGAGCTGAAAGAGAAGAAGCACCGCGTCGAGGACGCGCTCTCCGCAGCCCGCGCGGGTGTGGAAGAGGGCATGGTCCCGGGCGGCGAGGTCACTCTGCTCAACGCCATCAAGAGCCTCGACAAGGTCAAGGCCGAGGGCGACGAGCTCACCGGCGTGAACATCCTCCGTCGCGCGCTCGAGGAGCCGTTCCGGCAACTGGTCGCGAACGCCGGCCAGGACGGCTCGGTCATGCTCGACGGCATCCGTCGCAAGCAGGCTGAGACCAAGTCCAATGTCTGGGGCTACGAGGTCATCAAGAACGAGATCGTCGACCTGTTCAAGGCCGGCGTGATCGACCCCGCGAAGGTCGTCCGCTCTGCGGTCGAGAACGCGGTGTCCATCGGCGCGATGATCCTCACCACCGAGGCGCTCATCACGGACCTTCCTGAAAAGGACAAGGCTCCTTCGATGCCCGGTGGCGGCGGGATGGATTACTAACTAGTCCGTAGCGTTAGAAGCAGCTAGCAAAGAGCCCCGTCGGAGTGCAACCCGGCGGGGCTCTTCCTTGCGCCTTTCGGATCTAAGGCGTCGGTGGGACGATCCTTGACTCCATCACGACCGGACCCGCGCGGCGTCCCCACGCCGAGTCCTCGATCGTGACCGCGCAGCGGTCAAAGCCCGCGATCGCCGCCGTGACATCGACGGCCTGCACGTCCTTTCCGTCGGGACGGAAGTTCGCGCCGCGGACCCAGGTGTTGTCCGAACTCACGAGCCAGATCGTGTAGAGCTGCCACTGCGGCAGCGGTTTGAGGTCGTGGAAGACGACGAACGGCGGACGGCCTTCGACGCGCGGCGCGATCAGCGTTCCGCCGGATCCGGTCCAGTCGTCCTTGCCGGCCATGTACCACCAGCGGCCGCCCTGCCGGATGCCTTCGACGATCGACTCGTACGACGCGCGCTCCGCGGCGACGACCTTCAGCTGATTCGACAGGCTGAGGTTCTCGTTGACGATGGCGGCTGCCCCTACGGCGAGCCACATCGCCACCGCGAGGGCGAGCGCCGGCCGGAGCAGATGGCGGGTCCACGCGGTGTCGCGCCGGGGGGCGCGTTCGGCCTCGATCTCGGCGCGCGCCGACGCCAGGATGCGCTCACGGAGAACGCTTGGAGCGTCGCGGTCGGGCAGCGTCTCGGGCAGCTCCTGCACGACCTCGTCGATGGCGAGGGCCTGCTCGCGGCAGGCGGGGCACTCCGAGAGGTGCGCGGCCACGCGCGCGCTGTCGCTGGGCGCCAGTGCGCCCAATGCGTACAGCTCCAGCTCGTCGGTGACGTGGATCACTGCGACCGCTCCCGGTAGCTCCCCTTGAGCTCGAGCGCGCGCCGCAGCTTCTGCAGGCCGATGCGCATCCGGCCCTTCACGGTGCCGAGCGGCACGCCCATGAGCTCGGCCAGCTCAACGTGGGTGTACCCGCCGAAATACGCGAGCTCGATGGTGCGGCGCTGCGCCTGCGGCAAACCCTCGAGCGCGGCGCGTACGGTCTGGTGCTCGACGTTCCGCTCCGCGGCCTCGGCCGTGTCGTCGTCGGCGGCACGCTCGGCCGCCGCCTCGAGCCGAGCCGGGCGGAACGTGGTCTTGCGGCGGAGCACGTCGACGGCCCGGTGGTGGACGATCGACATGAGCCAGCCACGGACGTTGCCGCGCTCCCGCCGGTAGCTGGCGGCGCCCCGCCAGGCCGAGATGTACGCGTCGTGTACGACGTCCTCCGCCGCGTCGCCCTCACCTAGGATGCGGTAGGCGAGCGCGTAGGCCAGGCGGCCGTAGCGGTCGTAGAGACTCGCCAGGGCGCTCAGGTCGCGTTCGGCGAGCGCGACGATGAGAACGTCGTCGGGCTGCTCGGAAGTGTTCGGCATCTGTGAGGACTGTACGGACGGCGTCCAGATGTGGATGAAGAGGGCCGGCTCTCCTGCCAGTTAGCGCGCTGCTATTGAGTGATCGTGGTCGAGAAGCTGTCGAAGCTCGAGCCCGAGACGGTGATCGTGACCGGTCCCCACACCAGCGTCATCGGCGGGGCGCACTTGGGCTGGAAGGTCGCCGTCAGGGTGAGTTGGAAGGTCGCCTTCCCGTTCTGCACCGGGAAATCGCCTCCGGCCGTGACGGTCATCTTGTTCGCGGCCGAGGGGTACTGCTGCCCGGGGTTCAGGCACGCCACCTCTGCGGAGGCTTCGACGTGGATCTGAGTCTCATTGCCCAGACCCGCGACCTTGCCGGACACGGTCGCGGTATCCCCTGACGTGGTCAGCGTCGGGGTGCCCACAAAGTGCGGACTTCCTGCCAGCGCGAGCTGACCGAACAGTCCCATCATCGCGAGCGCGGCCACAACAACAACAAAGGATCGCTTCATATATCCCTCTCCAATTTCATTCCATGCTGGATGCATACCCTCGTTCGGCCTTCACCTCCCCCATCAATTGCACAGCCCACGCACCTTCGCCCAAAGTCATTGGAAGTCGGGCTGGCCCCACCGAAACCGCTCGCGGCGCGCGCCATCGTTACCGGCCCTTAGAGATGTGTCCGTTACGTAGAAGGCAGCACGAGAGTGATGCAGTTGTCGCTACGAGCGACCTACGACAGCAGAAGGCCCAGCGGCGGCGTTGGCCGAGGCCTGGCAATGAGGGAGACAAGAAGCGTCCCGAGCGAACTGCCTCCGTGCCCTGCCACTGCATCAATGCTCAGCGGCCTGGCCGTGGAGCCGATCCTCGATATCCTCTCGGACCGCCTTTGATGCTATCTCCGGTTGCGCTCCCGGGGACCGGTGCCCTTGATGGAATCTCGGACCCGTTCCCTTTGACAGTCCCCTCGGGACGAGAGGAAATCTACTTGGCGAGACGGTGAGCAGACAACCCGCTTATCCACGGACCACGAGTGAACTCGTCCACAAACGGAGCAAGTTTTTCAACACGCCATCGACAACCGACCCGTCATGAAGAGAAATCCCGAGGTTCCGGCGCCGGGAGATCGCTCCCCCAGACGCAAGCTCCCCGGGAATGGCGAGCAATCTGACGCCGCCGGCCCTTGCGGAAAAGCCCCTTCTCCACAATCACTGGGGCGTGTTCTCCACGAGCTCGCGGAAATTTCCACGTTCCGTCCACAAGTGCCTGTCGCACATACCATCGAAACGGTGCCCGATCCCATCCTCGACCCGCTCAATCCCGAGCAGCGCGCCGCCGTTACGCACGGCGACGGGCCGCTGCTCATCCTGGCCGGCGCCGGCTCGGGCAAGACGCGCGTGCTCACGCACCGCATCGCCTATCTGATCCGCGACCTCGGCATCCCGCCGCGCTCGATCCTGGCCGTTACGTTCACGAACAAGGCCGCGCGGGAGATGAAGGAGCGCCTCGAACGGCTTCTCGGCGAGGGGGAGCTCAAGGACCTGACCGTCGGGACGTTCCATGCCTTCTGTGCTCGCCTGCTTCGCCGCGACGGGCCGCTCGTCGGCATCGACCGCGCCTTCGCGATCTACGACGAGGGCGACCAGCGCGCCCTGATCCGCCAGGCCATGTCCGAGCAGGGCGTGAGCGAGCGCCTCTTTTCGCCGGGCGCCATCGGCAACGTCATCTCCGGCGCGAAGAACGAGCTCAAGGGTGCCGCCGACCTGGCGAACACGCCGCGCAACCAGCTGGACCGGATCGCATCGCTCGTCTGGCAGCGATACGACTCGCTCCTCCGCGAGAACAACGCCGTCGACTTCGACGACCTGCTCCTCCTCGTCTGCCGGCTGTTCGAGACGAGCGACCTCGCGCTCGAGAAGTGGCAGGAGCGCTACCAGCACATCCTCGTCGACGAATACCAGGACACCAACCGCGCGCAGTACGTCCTGCTGCGCTACCTCGCCGGGTTCCGGCAGAACCTCGCCGTCGTCGGTGACGATGACCAGAGCGTGTTCAGCTGGCGCGGTGCTGACGTGCGCAACATCCTCGACTTCGAGCGCGATTACCCCAACGCGAAGGTCGTGAAGCTGGAGCAGAACTACCGGAGCACGCAGAAGATCCTGGACGCCGCGTGGTCCGTGGTGCGCAACAACGCCGCGCGCAAAGAGAAGAAGCTGTGGACCAAGCGCGAAGGCGGCCCCGCGGTGGTCGTGATGGAGGCGTTCGACGAGCACCACGAGGCCGAGGCGATCGCGCGCGAGATCGAACGGCTCCAGCGGCACGGCGAGGTGACGAACAACCGCGACGTCGCGGTGCTGTACCGCACGAACGCGCAGTCACGAGCGATCGAGGACGTCTTCCGCTCCTTCGGCCTGGCGTATCAAGTCGTCGGCGGCGTGTCCTTCTATCAGCGGCGAGAGGTCAAAGACACGCTCGCCTACCTGCGGATCGTGAGGAACCCGCTCGACAGCGTCGCCCTGGCTCGCGTGATCAACACGCCGCCCCGCGGGATCGGCGACAAGACGCGCGCGCGCCTCTTGGCCTTCGCGCGTGCGAACGAGCTGACGCCGACAGAGGCGCTCCTCCGGGCCGAGGAGACCCTGGACATCCCGAAGCGGCAGCAGACCGCTCTCACAGCGTTCGGCCGACTCGTCGTGAAGCTACGCGATGAAGCCACCCGCCTCGAGATGCCGGATCTGCTCGACCGTGTCATAGAGGCGACCGGCTACGGCACGTATCTGAAGGACGGCACCGAGGAGGGGGAGGAGCGGCACGCGAACGTCCTCGAGCTGCGCAGCCTCGCGGAGGAGTTCCTCACGCTCCCGCAGGAGGAGCAGCTTCCGGCGTTCCTCGAGCAGGTCGCGCTCGTGTCGGACCAGGACGAGTTCGCCGAAGCGAAACCGGTCGCGACGCTCATCACGCTGCATGCGGTGAAGGGCCTGGAGTTCCCGATCGTGTTCCTGACCGGCATGGAAGACGGCGTGTTCCCGCACGCGCGCTCGCTCGATGACGAGAAGCGCATCGAGGAGGAGCGCCGGCTCGCGTATGTCGGCATCACGCGCGCGAAGGACCGCGCGTTCCTCACCTTCGCACGCCGGCGGATGCTGTTCGGGCGGACCAACGAGAACCCGCCGTCACGCTTCCTGCTCGAACTCCCGACGGAGGGCATCGAGCACCGCGGTCGCGTCGAGACAGAGGAGCGCGACGTGTGGGCGGACCTCGACTGGGATCGCGACCGCGAGCGCTACGAGGAGCGCAAAGCGGCGCGGCGCGATGCGGCCCTGGCGGGATTACCCGGGGCCTGGACCGGCCGCGCCGAGGCGGCTCGGAAGCGCATCGCGCCCGGCGATACGAAGTTCCGCGCCGGCGATCACGTGCGCCATCCCTCGCTCGGGACCGGCGTGGTGGTCTCGAGCCAGGTGCGCAGCGATGACGAGGAGGTCACCGTCGCGTTCCCAGACAAAGGCGTGAAGAAGCTCATGGCGAGCTTCGCGAAACTCGCGAAGGCCTAAGGGAGAGACACGCTGGCGCGTGCCTCAAGCCGGGCGCGCGAGCTTCATCTCACGCCGGAACTTCTTCCAGTCCGACGACTTCACCGAGAACAGCAGGTCGAACGCGATCTGTATCACGCCTAGGACGAGCAGCAACACCACGGCCAAGGTGTCGGTCTCGATGGCAAGCGCGTACGGCACGACAAGGAACGGCGTGACCTTCGTCGCGATCGCGCCGGCGGCATGCATCCAGGCGCGCTGCCGCGGTGACGCGCGGAGGTAAGACGCGTAATCGATCTTGAAGCCGGGCTGTGGTCTCTTCGGCAGGTCGACGAACCAATCGGTGAAGTCGATGCCCATGAAGGTGCCGACCGCGAGATGGGCGAGGCCGTGCGTCGTCACGTCCAGCGCGCCGGCACCGACGAGCACCAGGATCTCCCGCCACGGATGATCGACACCGATCGCGATCCCCAGGAGGAGCAGGCCACCGAACAGCCCGAGATCGAGGGCTATGACCCCGAGGCTCACCGGGAACGCCAAGCGAACCCGGCGACGGAACGCCTGGTGATCGATCACGGCGATGCGCGTGGCGTATCGATC